>CBIHLW010000025.1:0-14412 GCA_966210755.1 uncultured bacterium | reverse complement strand
AGTTGATAAAGGAATAAATAAATTAAAAATGATTATTGATAGTATCCAAAATGCAAAGAACTATTACCCTGTTCACGCTTTCTTTGAAAAAGCATTTGATTATATAACACAGGAAAAGGTAAAAGAAATTGAACCTGGGAAATATGATATTGAAGCGGATGAACTCAGGGCGATCATTTCCAATAAAGAAGGAGTTTCACTTGAAACATCATTGGCAAAATTTGAATGCCATAATAAACACATAGACATTCAATATTGCATAAGTGGAAAAGAAACCTTTGGATGGAAGCCAAGGGAAAAATGTGTTGAGCCCAATGAAGGTTACAATGATGACAGGGATGTTCAGTTTTACAATGACCAGCCGGATACCTACTTTGAATTACATCCCGGTCAGTTTGTGGTTTTTTTCCCTAACGATGTACATGCACCCATGATAGGAACCGGCGTGATCCACAAAATGGTAATCAAAGTAAAAATCTGATCAATGAGTTCAACAAAGCAAATAACAAACATCATTTTGCAGCAGTCCTGCCTGCCATTATATTTTAATGCAGATGAAACCGTAAGTATTGAAGTATTGCGTGCCGTATTCCGTGCGGGCGTTAAAGCCATTGAATATACCAACCGGGGCGAAGCGGCATTGAATAATTTCACTAAGATGGTGGAAGTGAGAAATGCAGAAATGCCCGGACTGGTGTTAGGAGTAGGTACGGTAAAGAATATGGATCATGCAAAGGATTACCTGAATGCCGGAGCTGATTTTTTAGTGAGTCCTGGTTTTGTACCTGAAGTAGCCGGGCATGCGGTAAAGAATGATATTTTCTATGCACCTGGTTGTATGACGCCCACTGAGATCATAGCTGCTGAAAATGCCGGAATAAAATTCATAAAACTTTTTCCGGGTAATTTACTGGGTCCGGAATTTCTTTCAGGCATCAAAGATATTTTCCCCAAACTATTGTTTATGCCAACAGGTGGTGTGGATACCACGAGAGAAAACATCGAAGGATGGTTCAACGCGGGTGTTTCCGCAGTGGGAATGGGCAGTAAACTCATAAGTAAAAAACTAATGGAAGCAAAAGACTATTCAACTATAGAAAGTTCAACCCGGCAGGTGCTGGATTTAATTCAATCGATCAAAAAATAATTCTTTTATGCCGCAAGCCATTGGAAAATACAGGTGGACCATCTGTGCATTGTTATTCTTCGCCACCACGGTCAATTATCTTGACCGTCAGGTTTTGAGTTTACTGGCACCCCAGTTATCCAACGAATTCAAATGGTCTAATTCCGACTATGCAAACATCACGGCCGTATTCCAGTTTGTTTATGCCATTTCCATGTTATTTGCAGGAAGGATCATTGATAAATTGGGAACCAAAGCCGGTTTTGTATGGGCCATTGTGATCTGGTCAATAGGTGCCATTATGCATGCTTATTCCATTTACATTGGTAGCGCCATTTCAAATGCGCTTACCTGGGTTGGACTGGCTGCAGTACCTGTTTCCATTGCCGGTTTTATGATCTCAAGAGCGGTGCTGGCATTTGGGGAGTCGGGCAATTTTCCCGCAGCCATCAAAGCAACAGCCGAATATTTTCCCAAAAGTGAAAGATCTTATGCCACAGGTATTTTTAATTCAGGTGCGAATGTGGGAGCCATACTGGCACCGCTTACTGTACCCTGGATCGCTTCTGAATGGGGCTGGCAAACTTCATTTATACTGATAGGGGCCATTGGTTTTATTTGGATGTTTTTCTGGCTGATATTTTATGACAGACCAGAGAAACAAAAAAGGCTTTCCAGGGAGGAGTTTGTCTATATTTCAACTAATGACGATGAACCAGCAGATAAAACCGGCCTGCATCCTGCAGCGGAACTGGATAGCAAGATACCATGGTTCAAACTTTTAAGTTATAAACAAACCTGGGCTTTTGCATTTGGGAAATTCATGACTGATGGGGTATGGTGGTTCTTTCTTTTCTGGTTGCCTAAATACCTGGCAGCCCAGTATGGAATTACAGGTGAAGACATCATGCTGCCTCTGGCCGTGTTATACAGCATGACCATGTTTGGAAGTATTGGCGGCGGATGGTTCCCCATGTATTTTATCCGCAGAGGATACAATCCTTATGATGGCCGGATGAAGGCCATGCTGATCATAGCATTGTTCCCTTTGATTGTATTGGCGGCTCAGCCTTTTGGTTACATTAGTTACTGGGTTCCGGTAATCCTGATAGGTATTGGTGCATCTGCCCATCAGGCATGGAGCGCCAATATATTTACAACTGTTTCAGATATGTTTCCCAAGAAAGCAGTAGGTTCTGTGGTGGGTATTGGTGGTATGGCCGGAGGCATTGGCGGTGTGCTGATATCCCTGGCAGGTGGTGCATTGTTTGATCATTACAAAGCTTTGGGACATATTGAAACAGGTTATAGTATCATGTTTGCATTCTGCGCGCTGGCTTATTTAATTGCCTGGATTGTAATGAAAGCACTGGTTCCGAAATACAGGCCTATTACTGATTTATAGCTTATAGCTGTTAGCCATTAGCCAATTGCCATTTGCCAGCTTAGCCATCATTTTTTCCTCCATTGCGCTTAGCTCCAATTCTATTGCTGTTATAAAATTTTTTCAAATTCGAAACTTTTCCTAAATTCATGCAAACGTTTGCATAAAACTGCTTTATGGCTATCTCAAAAATCACAATTGAAGATATTGCCAGGGAATTGAATATTACGGCTTCAACGGTTTCCCGCGCGCTGAATAACCATGCGGCTATTAGTATGGCAACCAAAACTGCGGTACATCAAACCGCAAAAAAATTAAAATACCGTCCCAACAAAGTGGCTTCGTCTCTTCGCCTGGGTAAGACCAGAATAATTGGCGTGATCATACCCAGTGCAGAGATCAATTTCTTTGGTTCGGTAGTACATGGTATAGAAAAGATCGCCAGTGAGAATGATTATAATGTTTTGCTCTATCAGTCAAATGAACAAACTGATTTTGAAAAAAAAGGCATAGAAACATTTTTACGGTCGCGTGTTGATGGGGTGCTCGCCTCTATTTCAAAAGAAACAACCGATACGGCACACTTCAGGGAGATCAAAAAAAGGGGTGTTCCATTAATCCTTTTTGACCGGGTGAACGCGGACCTTGGCGTTCCTTCAGTTGTAGTGGACGATTACCTGGGTGCCTTCAAAGCCACACAACATCTCATTGACCAGGGATGCACAAGCATAGCACATATTGCAGGACAACAACACGTACCCATTTTCAAACAGCGTTTGAATGGATATATGGATGCACTTAAAAAAAATGGATTCAGCATCAGGGAAGAACTAATAAGATATGGTAAGGTAACCATAGAATCAGGAATGGAATGCATGAATGACCTGCTCAGAATCAAAGATCTTCCTGATGGGATTTTTGCCGTTGAAGATTTTACAGCGCTTGGAGCAGTACAGGCACTGAAAGCCGCTAATAAAAAGATCCCTGATGAAATAGCCATCATTGGTTTTGCCAATGAATCATTCGGGGAATATATCACACCATCCCTGTCAACCGTTGACCAGCAAACCATAAAAATGGGTGAAGCGGCAGCCCGGTTGTTTTTCGAATTATCCGGTGAAAAGACCTTTTATAAACCTAATCCCCGGCAAAGGATATTAGAACCGGTGCTGGTGTTCAGGGATTCGAGTTTGCGGAAAAGAATATGAGTCGGCTTCTTATGAAAACCAGAAGAACCGGAATTAATCATTATTTATATTTCTTAACCAAACTGCAAACAATGAA
Organism: uncultured bacterium; assembly: GCA_966210755.1. Classification (GTDB taxonomy): domain Bacteria; phylum Bacteroidota; class Bacteroidia; order Chitinophagales; family Chitinophagaceae; genus Flavisolibacter. The sequence goes on along the minus strand of CBIHLW010000025.1, from coordinate 10,618 downwards.
AAAGAAACGATTGCTCTACTTGTGCGCAGGTAGTTTTTTCGCTTTGCTGATAAGTCTCACCGTTCTTGCTCAGCAAACTGTAAGAGGTACTTTGCGGACAACAACAGGCGAACCTCTGATAGGGGCTACGGTCACCGTCAAAGGCACAACAAACTCCACACTCACTGATGCCAATGGTAAGTTCAGCATCAATGCAGCTAATGGTAACGTACTTGTAGTAACTTCTGTTGGATACCAGCCAAGAGAAATAACCGTAACAGGTACAGAGATCAATGAAACCTTACAGTCAGGTACCACCAGCCTGAACGAAGTAGTGGTGATCGGTTACCAGAGTGTAAGACGAAGAGATCTTACCGGTGCTGTCGGTATCATTGATCCTGCTGCCGCTAACCGTAATACGGCCAATACCCTTGCCGAAAGCATACAGGGCCTTGCTGCCGGCGTTACCGTTCGTAATTCAGGTGCACCTGGTGCCGGTGCCAAGATCGACATCCGTGGTGCAGGAACCTTTGCGGGTAACAACCCTCTTTACATCATTGATGGAATGTATACAGATGCCACACCCGATTTCAATGCATCAGACGTGGAATCCATACAGATACTGAAAGATGCCTCCGCGGCAGCCATCTATGGTAGCCGTGCAGCTAATGGCGTGATCATCATCACCACAAAAAAGGGAAGGCCGGGACCATTGGTAGTAAATGGAAGTGTTAAAACCGGAATACAGTCTGTGCATAACCGTTATGATATGATGAATGCCAGCGAATACCGTGATCTGGCCACAAAATTATACCAGGCAGGCGGCTTAACTGTTCCTACCTCACTCACCACTGATTTTGATCCGGGGATTGATACAGACTGGCAGGAAGAATTTTTACGCCAGGGTGCCATTGGCGAATACAATCTTTCACTTTCAGGCGCAATTGCCAAAGTGGTGAATTTTTATGTGAGTGGAAACCATTTCAGGAACAGGGGTCCCGTAATAGATAATAGTTTTAACCGCAGCGGATTCAGGGTCAATACCAGTACAAGGTTGGGCCGGTTCAATATCGGGCAAAACCTTTTGTTGAGCTGGACGAAGGAAGATCCTATTGCTGCTGCCGGTGTTGGTGTGAATCCTTTTGTGGATATGATCAGCATGCCTCCCGTTGTTGCCTTGCAGGGCAGCCGTTATGTAAGTGCTGAAAATCCTGAAGGCTGGGGCCTTGGTTTGAACAATGCTTATCTCAGCACGCTCACAGCCAATGTACCGGCCTTGCAAAGGCTTGACCAGTTTGAACAAAACAATTTCAAGATACGCGGCAATGCATTTCTTGATTTCAGGATCATGGAAGGATTTGTATACCGTTTCAATTTTGGTCTTGAAAAAACTGTTGATAAAGGTGAAGGAATCCGGCGCCCGGGAACAGTGAGGCAGGGAACACCTTCTCCCAACAATAACCAGGTGGGAATGTTCCGCAGCAGAGGGGAGTTTGAGTCAAAATTATTTGAACATACACTGAACTATGATAAGCTGTTCGGCAACCATAAGTTAGGTGCCGTAGTTGGATTCAGCAACCAGACGTTTGATCATCCTCTTTTCAGGTTTACCACTATTGCAGGCAATGCCACTGTGGAAGATCCTTATACAAGTCTGTGGAATAATATTGGAATTCTTGGTAGGGTAAATTATACCTACATGGATAAATACCTCGCCAGTATTACTTTCCGACGGGATGGAAGTTCATTATTCGGAGAGAATAACCGTTGGGGCAATTTTCCTTCCGCATCATTTGCATGGAGGATTTCTAAGGAAGACTTCTGGACCTCAACCTCAGTGAATGAATTAAAACTTCGTGCTTCTTATGGTTCACTTGGAAATTCAGAATTTTTAGAGCCATGGTTGTATTATGCACAGATCAATCCTTTTCCGCGTGCTGTATTCGGACAAAATGAAGTGGAGCAGATCGGCGCCATTGTAACACAGCTGGCTAACTCTGACCTGCGCTGGGAAAGAAAAAATACCGCCAATGTAGGTATTGAAGCAGGCTTCCTGAATAATATACTGACATTATCCGCTGATTATTTTGTTTCAAGGTCCAATGATGTACTGGTTGATCTTCCTATTAATCTCACCACAGGTAATGCCGGTGGCAATCCTGCCGTAAATGCCGCATCAATTGAGAACAAAGGAATTGAACTGGCCTTTACCTACCGGCCAAAACCCGGACGTGATTTCAACTGGAATGCTACACTGAATTTTACTTCCATCAGCAATGAGGTGCTCGAGTTTGGAAATGAAACTACCAGGTACACGCAACTGGGCGATGCACGTACAGAGATCGGCCGTTCCATTGGTGAATGGTATGTACTGAAAACAGACGGCATTTTTCAAAACCAGGCGGAGATCAATGCGCATACCGGAAAAACAGGACAAATGTTGCAACCCTGGGCACAACCGGGTGACATCCGATATGTTGATGTAGATAATGATGGGGTACTGGATCTGTCCAAGGACCGGTATTATGCAGGCAGTCCCTGGGCTGATTTTGAAACAGGCCTGTTACTGAACTTTGGTTATAAAAACCTAAGTCTGAACATGCAGTGGTATGCAGTTGTTGGTAATGAATTATACAACCGTCCGCGCTATACTGTGGACCGGATGGATCTGAATACCAATTTCAGGAGTGGTGCAACTTTCTGGACCATGCAGAATCCGGGTACAGAATGGCCACGTGCTGCCATGGGTGCACCTGACCAGGGCATTCAGTATAATGTGTTACCCCAAAGCGACCGCTGGCTTGAAAGCGGCTCTTACCTGCGATTACGCAATATTGAGATTGGATATAATTTCAGCAGGTCTATGCTCGATAAGATCGGCATGAGCAGCAGCCGCATATTTGTAAGTGGACAGAACCTTTTGACCATTACAAAATATTCAGGCCTTGACCCTGATATTACCGGTGTGAATATTTTCGAACGCGGACTTGACAATGGCCAGTATCCTGCACTGAGAATTATTTCTGCAGGATTAAGATTTGGTTTCTAAACAATTTCAATTTACAGCAATGAATACATTATTTAAATATTTTCTTGCAGCCATACTGGTAATTTCAGTTTCTGCCTGCAAAAAATACCTCGACCTGGATATTGAAAATCCAAACAGGGTGGATGAATCAAATTTCTGGAAAACGCAGGAAGATGCCATGCAGGGTCTTAATGCGGTCTATGGAAATTTTTACCGCAATGGTTCACCCGGATCAAGATGGACGCCTTTTTATTTTGACATACGTTCTGATGATGGTTATTCAACCAGTCCATGGAATGAATTAAGAAGTGTGGGAGCCCTGAACATTACACAATACAGTTTTGAAGTGAATTATGATACATGGTGGCACCACTGGCGTGGCATCTATCGTGCCAACCAGGTACTTGATAAAGTTCCGGATATCACCATGGATCAAACCCTTAAAGACAGGATACTGGGTGAAGCAAAATTTTTAAGAGCATTGTATTATTACAGTCTTGTTACTATCTGGGGTAATATCCCATTGATACTGGAACCATCCCTTCCTTCTGATAAACCTGCACAGGTTCCCCAGGAACAGGTTTGGGCACAGATAGAAAAAGACCTCACAGAAGCAGCAGCCGCTTTGCCATTATCTTATACGGGCGATGATGTGGGAAGAGCTACAAGAGGTGCCGCCTATGGTTTATTGGGACGTGCGCACCTTCAGCAAAAAGAATATCAACAGGCTGCTACTTCACTGGAATGGCTGATATCAGGGCCTGGACAGTCATTGTATGGACTAACCGCTAATTATGCGGATAATTTCAGGCATACAACAGAAAATAATATTGAGTCCGTATTTGAGATCCAGTTCAAAATGCGTCCTGAAAACAGTGGTGAAGACGGACCTACTTCAAATGTTGGCACAAGCCGTGCTCCTTTCTTCGGGCCTCCGGGACATGGTTTCAATGATGCCAATATGCACCGCTGGGTGGTTCATGAATTCCTCAAAGAAAATACAGCAGGCGGACAAAGAGATCCGCGGCTGGCCGTAACGGCATTGTATGATTCTACAGATCCCGGCGGACCTGATGCTACACTGGTTTATGGTTCCACATTCACTTCAAAAAATTATGATCCGGGTATAGCCGGCAGGGTATGGTATCGCAAATACCTTGATGATTATTTCCGTACCAATCAATTTGAAGTATTCAACAGTCCTATCAATTTCCGTTACATCCGTTTTGCAGATGTATTGCTGATGTATGCAGAAGCATTGAATTCAATGGGACAGACCAGTGCAGCTTATCCATTTGTTGACCGTGTAAGACAGCGCGCTGGTCTTACTGCACTTTCAGTAGCCATGCCAGGCATGACCCAGGCACAGTTCCATAGGCAACTGGAACATGAAAGGATCACCGAGTTGACCGGAGAATCATTAAGGTGGAATGACCTGGCACGCTGGGGATATTTTGATGATGCTGCCAAACTGAATGAATTAAAAGCACGCGATCCCGAGTTCAATAATTTTGTGATCGGCAGGAATAAATATATGCCTGTTCCGCAATCTGAACTGGACATCAATCCAAACCTGGTTCAAAACCCGGGATGGTAAATTAATGGAAGGTGCTGTCATTTACTGACAGCACCTTTTATTTTTGAGCTGACCTTAACTTTAAGATATGACCTCAATGCAAAACAGGTGGTTATTGTTTCTGATATTGTTTACAGGCCTGGCTTCCTGTGATAAAAAGGGAAATGATAATCCCGGACCCGTTCAACCCACCAATACTTTTTCTAATCCTTTAATGAACACCGGGCCTGATCCATGGATCTATAAAAAGGATAACCAGTATTATTATACACATACGCAGGGCAACAGGATATCGCTCTGGAAAACCGGCAAGGTGACGGAGCTGAATAATGTAGTCCCAAAAACGGTTTGGACCGCACCAGGTTCAGGACCAAATTCATTTAATGTATGGGCGCCTGAAATTCATTTCATCAATAACAAATGGTATATCTATTACACCGCCGGAAGTTCCACCGATCATGCTACTCAAAGAACTTTTGTATTGGAAAATCCCAATGCAGATCCGCTTACGGGCACATGGACGGACAGGGGAGAAATAGGAGATCCGTCAGCTGATGTCTTTGCCATAGATGGTACCGTATTAAGTTATAATGGAGAGAATTATTTTTTATGGAGCGGTCATGCTTCATCTTCTGATAAAACACAACGGATCTATATTGCGGGGATGTCCGACCCATGGACACTTTCTTCTGCAAGGGTTTTGATCTCTTCGCCGGACTACGCCTGGGAAAGAGCCGGTGCTCCACCTGCTGTGAATGAAGGTCCGGAGGTTTTGAGAAATCCGAATGGCAAACTGTTTATTATTTATTCGGCCAGCGGCTGCTGGACGGATGATTATGCACTTGGGATGTTGACACTGGTGGATGGAGGCAATCCTTTAGATCCTGCAGACTGGAACAAAACAACCACACCTGTATTTTCAAAAAAGCCATCAGGTGGCGTGTTTGGTCCCGGACATAATTCTTTCTTTAAATCCGCTGATGGAACGGAAGACTGGATCATGTATCATGCAAATTCCACGGCAGGAAAAGGTTGTGCTGATTTTCGCAGTCCGCGCATACAGAAATTTACATGGAACAGCAATGGAACGCCGGAATTTGGTGAGCCTGCAAGCATTGGAAGTCAGATACAAAAACCATCAGGAGAATAATGGCTAATAGCTTAAGAAATACATACAGGCTAACAGTTTTGTTATTGATGGTGTTGATGGTTTCGTGTTCGAACCGGAAGATCAGTAGTTTCAATAATCCCCTGCTTGCTTCCGGGGCCGATCCATGGAGCATTTATAAAAATGGAAATTACTATTATACGCATACACTGGGAAACAGGCTTGCCATATGGAAAACAAAAAATATTGCCAGCTTAAAAAAAGCAAAAAGTAAAACTGTTTTTGTTCCGCCACCCAATACTTTATATTCCAGGCAGCTTTGGGCACCCGAGATCCATTACATCAATGATGCATGGTATATTTATTTTGCGGCGGATGATGGGAAAAACGAGAATCACCGGTTGTATGTTTTGCAGAACACTTCAAAAAACCCAATGAAAGGTGAGTGGATCTTCAAGGGAAAAATACAGGAGCCATCAGATAAATGGGCCATTGACGGAACCGTATTCGATCACAACGGAGCACTGTATCTTTTATTGTCAGGCTGGGAAGGTGATGTTAATGGGCAGCAGGATATTTACATAGGTAAACTGAAAGACCCGTGGACAATGGAAGGAGAACGGGTAAGAATATCCAGTCCTGTTTTTGACTGGGAAAGACATGGTGACCTCCGCGATTCGTTGAATCCTCCTCATGTTGCAGTAAATGAAGGCCCGCAGTTTTTAAAAAAAGACGACAGGCTGTTTATTATTTACTCTGCCAGCGGATGCTGGACAGAACAATATGCACTGGGTATGCTGTCTGCTTCCGGCAGTAGTAACTTACTGGATTCATCATCATGGAAAAAAAATCCCGAACCCGTATTCAAAATGTCAGAAAAGAATGGAGTGTATGCTCCGGGGCATAATTCATTTTTTAAATCACCTGATGGAACTGAAGACTGGATACTCTATCATGCTAATTCAAAACCGGGGCAGGGATGTGGAAAGCATCGTTCACCCAGGGCGCAGCAATTTACATGGCTGGCTGATGGAACTCCTTTTTTTGGAGAACCTGTAAAGCCCGGAGAAATGTTGTCCATACCATCTTCAAAAAAAATAAAAACTAAAAAATAAAACAAGCCTGCTTTTATGAGAAATAAAATCTGTCTGCTGCTCTTATTGTTTTTGTCCACCGCACAACTGCATGCGCAAAACCAGGATCAGAAACAATCGTCACCCGGCAAGGTATGGTCAGTTGAAAAGGCTAAGGCATGGTATGCCAAACATCAATGGATAACAGGCGCGAACTTTCTTCCAAGTACTGCTATCAATCAACTCGAGATGTGGCAGGCCGAAACATTTGATCCTGTAACCATTGATCGCGAACTTGGATGGGCCGGATCCATTGGGTTTAATACCATGAGGGTCTATTTGCATAGTGTAGCCTGGAAACAGGATGCGGAAGGTTTCAAAAAAAGAATGGACCAGTATTTATCGATCGCGGATAAACACAAGATCAAAACCCTGTTTGTTTTTTTTGATGACTGCTGGAACAAGATACCGCATGCCGGCAAGCAACCGGACCCTTTGCCAGGTGTACATAACTCCGGATGGGTGCAGGATCCGGGCCAGCCCATGTCAAATGATACAACCTTGTTTCCACAACTGGAACGTTATGTAAAAGATGTGATGGGACATTTTTCAAAGGACAGGCGTATTCTGTTATGGGACCTGTATAATGAACCAGGAAACAGTGGTAAAAGAGATTCTTCATTGCCCTTGCTGAAAAAAGTTTTTCAATGGGCAAGAGAAGTGAATCCCGAACAACCCCTAAGTGTTGGATTGTGGGCCTGGGATTTTGAACAACTCAATGCGTTTCAGTTACAGCATTCAGATATCATCACCTACCATAATTATGAGGATCCCCAATGGCACCGAAGGGTAATTGAATTGCTCAAAGCTAATGGGCGACCCATGATCTGTACTGAATACATGGCAAGAACAAGAAACAGCAGATTCTCAAATGTGTTGCCATTGTTGAAACAATATAACGTGGGCGCTATAAACTGGGGATTCGTTTCAGGTAAAAGTAATACCATCTACGCTTGGGACACGCCGGTAAAAGATGGCAGCCAGCCTGTTGAATGGTTTCATGATATTTATTTTCCTGATGGTACCCCTTATCGTCAGGATGAAGTGAACCTTATTAAAAAACTGAACAATAAATGACCCGTCAAATGACAATGAAATTAATGTTTACCATTCCGTTTTTTGCTTTGCTTGCTATTTCCTGCAATGAGAATGAAGCTGTAAAAGGAAAACAGGATTTGAGTGATACTGCATCAAATACAAATGCGGTAATGCCGGATGCAATTGCTTTTAGGGATACCATTGATGGCCGGGCAACAGATCTTTTTATATTAAAGAACAGGAATCAAATGCAGGCTGCCTTTACCAATTATGGCGGAAGACTGATTGGATTATGGGTGCCTGACAAAAACGGAACACTTACAGATGTTGTTGTTGGATTAAATAGTGTGCAGGCTTATGTTGAAGCAGGTGAACCTTATTTTGGAGCCACCATCGGACGTTACGGAAACAGGATTGCCAAAGGAAAATTCAGTCTTGATGGAATAGAATACAACCTTCCCATTAACAATGACCCTAATACCCTGCACGGTGGCAGGAAAGGTTTTCAATATGTGGTGTTTGATGCCCGCATGCCCAATGAACAAACACTTGAATTAACTTATGTATCTAAGGATGGGGAGGAAGGATTTCCCGGTAACCTGAATGTAAAAGTGGTGTACACGCTTACTGACAGTAATGAATTGAAAATGGATTATGAAGCCACTACTGATAAGAAAACAGTGATCAATCTTACCAACCATGCTTTCTTTAATCTGAATGGGGAAGGAAGTGGAACCATCAACGATCATATGCTTCAGGTGAATGCCAATAATTATACGCCTGTGGATTCAACCCTCATACCAACAGGAAAGATCGAACCTGTTGCAGGTACACCATTCGACTTTACAAAACCTGTTGCCATTGGAGCCAGGGTTAATGAGGATCATGAACAATTGAAACACGGTAAAGGTTATGATCACAATTTTGTGCTGAATGATCATATGTCGCAGGGAATGAAACATGCCGCTACCATTACCGGAGATAAGTCAGGAATTCAGATGGACATATTTACGCAGGAACCAGGGCTGCAGTTCTATGGTGGAAATTTCATGAAGGGGGCGCATACATTTAAAAATGGAAGCAGGGATAATTTCAGGACGGCTTTTTGTCTGGAGACGCAACATTTCCCCGATTCTCCCAACCAGTCTTCCTTCCCCTCAACTGTACTGGAGCCGGGCAAAACGTATAGAACTTCATCAGTGTACAGGTTTACCATAAAATAGATAGAAGAAAAATTATTTATGGAAAGTTGATAAAACAGGTAAGCATGAAATTTATAAAGACCGGGCTCATTTATATTTTTTTATTGATAGGATCTTTTACGGATGCGCAGCAGCTGGTACTAAGAGGTGATTATCCTGATCCTTCGGTAGTCAGGATCGGTGACAGTTACTGGGCCACAGCCACAACTTCCAACTGGGCGCCGGTGTATCCCATCCTTACATCAAAAGATCTGGTGAACTGGACAACGGTAACGCATGCATTTCAGGATCCGCCTGCCTGGGCTGATTATTACTTCTGGGCACCAGAGCTGAGTTATGAAAATGGAAAGGTGTACCTGTATTATGCTGCCCATAAAAAAGATGGAAATCTATGTATTGCAGTAGCAAGCGCTGACCATCCCGGTGGGCCGTATACTGACCATGGACCTTTAATGTGCCAGCCTGTTGGTTCCATTGATGCATTTGCAATGAGAGATGAAAATGGAAAGCTCTATATGATATGGAAGGAAGATGGAAACAGCGTTAATAAACCAACGCCTGTCTGGGCCATGGAAATGAATGAGGAAAGAACAAAGCTCATTGGTGAAAAAAAAGAATTGTTCAGGAATGATGCCACCTGGGAAGCCAATCTTGTAGAAGGCGTTTCCATGATGAGGCATGGAGAATATTTTTATGCCTTTTATGCAGCCGCAGGATGTTGCGGTAAAGGATGTACGTATACCTCCGGTATTGCCAGATCTAAAAGTCTTTTGGGTCCCTGGGAAAAATATAGCCTGAATCCCGTACTTAAGGATGATGAAGAATGGCTATGTCCCGGACATGGAACACCGGTGGAAAAAGATGGCAGGTATTATTACATGTACCATGCCTATGATAAGGAAAACAATGTGTATACAGGAAGAGAAGGGCTTATCATGGAATTCAGGTTTACTCCCAACGGATGGATCGAATTTATAAAGGACAATGAACCGGATGTAACCTTGGAAGATCATAGAAATAACTTCAGGGGCAGGGAACTAAATGGGCAATGGCAGTGGAGTGTCTTCAATAAACCGCAATTCAATTTGCGGGGCGGAGCATTACATCTTAGCGCTTCACCCGCCGTTACCGGTTCTTTCCTTGGTCATAAAACTGTTTCTGCTGATTACACCGCAACAGCAAAACTTCATATTAAAAGATCAGGAGCATCACCAGGACTGGCAGTGATGGGTGATGATAACAATATGATCATGGCTATTTATACCGAAGGCGTCATCAGGCTGGTACAGGTAAGAGATGGTAAAGAAACCATTCTGGCCACAAAGGGTATGGAAAAGGCAAAGAAGGTTTATTTGCAGGCAAATGTGCGTAAGGGAAAGGACATTAGTTTTTATTTTGGTAAGGATAAGAACCGTCTTCAGTTATTGAATGATCAGCCTGTGGATGGAAGCTACCTGCCACCGTGGGACAGGGCTATAAGAATTGGACTCATATCAAAAGGTGAAAAAGGAAAGAATGCGGTATTTGAAAGTTTTGAGATCATTAATAACAAAG
>CBIHLW010000024.1:0-14426 GCA_966210755.1 uncultured bacterium | reverse complement strand
ATCTTCAGCCAGTTCGGTGATATTTTCGGTGAAGATATTTTCGGTAGTTTTTTTGGTGGCGGTGGTGGTCAGAGAACCAGGGGCGGACAAAGATCAAGAGGCGTTCGCGGTTCCAATCTTCGAATAAAACTCAAACTTACTTACGAGGAAATTGCAAAAGGTGTTACTAAAAACATCAAGGTAAAAAAATATGTTTCGTGTAATACCTGCAGCGGAAGTGGAGCAAAAGATAAAGGAAGTATTCAAACCTGCGGCACATGCGGTGGAAGCGGACAGGTTAGAAAGGTAACCAATACTTTCCTTGGACAGATGCAGACCGTTACCACCTGCCCCACCTGTAATGGTGAAGGGTCTACCATTACTGCCAAATGTAATAACTGCAAAGGCGAGGGAAGGGTGTATGCAGAAGAAATGGTTAGTATTGATATCCCGGCCGGTGTACAGGAAGGCATGCAGCTGAATATCAGCGGAAGAGGCAATGCGGGTGAGCGGGGTGGAATGAATGGTGACCTCATTATACTGATAGAAGAAGAACAACATAAGGAATTACAAAGAGAAGGATTGAATGTTGCATATGAACTGCACATCTCTTTTCCCGATGCTGTTTTTGGAACCCAGGCAGAAGTTCCCACTATCGATGGAAGAGCCAAGATAAAAATTCCTGCAGGTACGCAAAGCGGAAAGGTATTCAGGCTGAAAGGAAAAGGTTTTCCTGCTGTGAACAGTTATGAAAAAGGCGACCAGCTGGTTCAGGTAAATGTATGGACGCCTCAGCATGTGTCCGCTGAAGAAAAATCCATGCTGGATAAAATGACCCATTCGTCCAATTTCAAGCCCAACCCTGAAAAAAATCAGAAATCGTTTTTTGATAAAATGAGGGAGATGTTTTCGTGAGCTGCCAGCTAATGGCTAACGGCCCGCAGCTTTATTAATGCCTGTCTTTTTTTCGCTTCTTCCCATATACGTCTTTGGCATGCTGAATCATTTCAACAAATTCCCATTGTGAATAGCTTGCAGGATTGGCGGATTCAGATGCGATCCTGATGATTTCATTCCAGGAAATATCTTTTGCAAACCGGGATTTACGCAACAAAGATCCAAACATGATCACGGAGCTTGCGAATTTATAGCATGGTTCAAGATCGTCAAATGCGGTATAGCTGATGGAAGGCGATTCTTTCAAATGAAGTACCTGGCTATCGGAAGGCATTTTAAATTCCAAAAGAAAATTTACAGGATTAAAAACCGCTCCCGATCCCGCAACGGCAATACCGGGTTTGGTGGGCTCTAATTCAAATGCCACGATGGTACTGTAAGCCGAACCAATTTCTCCTCCCTCAATAACAGCATCCTTATCCCTTATGGCCCCAACCTTATTATCAAACCCCAGTAAACGGTATTCTTTAATATAATCAGGGTTGAACTCCACATTGAGATAGGCATCATCAGCAACCGTAAATAATGTTTGTGTGAATTCTTTGAGCAATATCTTTTCAGCCTCAGCATAATTATCGATATAGGCAAAATTGCCATTACCTCTTTGTGCAAGCGTTTGTATTTTGGAGTCTTTATAATTTCCCATCCCTATGCCAAGGCAGGTAAGATAGATCCCGGTTTCCTTTTGTTTGGCTATCATCTCTTCAAGTTCTTCATCTTTCTGAATACCCACATTAAAATCTCCATCTGTAGCCAGTATGATCCTGTTATTTCCATCTTTGATAAAATGATTCCTGGCAACACTGTAAGCAAGCCTGATACCTGATTCACCTGGTGTGGATCCACCTGGCTGCAAACTGTCGATGGTTTTTAAAATTTTTTCTTTTTCATCACCTCCTGTTGTTGGCAGTGCAATGCCTATGGTGCCACCATACACTATGATGGAAACTGAATCTTTTGTACGCAAATTATTCACAAGGGCCTTGAAGCCGTTTTTTAACAATGGCAATCTATTAGGCATATCCATTGAACCGGAAACATCGATCAAAAAAACAAGGTGACTTGCAGGAAGATTATCAAGAGGAAGCTTTTTTGAATTGATATGGGCAAAAAGCAACTGGTTATTCTTATTCCAGGGGCAATCGGTCAACACGGTTCTTATGTCGAAAGTTTTGCCTCCCTGCGGTTCAATATAATCGAAATTGAAATAATTAAGCATTTCTTCTATCCGTACGGCATCGGGAGGAACCGCCGTGTTCATGGTAAGAAACCGCCTGATATTACTATAGGAAGCCCTGTCAACATTTAGAGTAACACCGGTGGAAGGATAGGCTGTGGCATTAATGAACTGATTTTCTATAGTGCTTGCATAAGTTTCATCGCCCGTAAACCATAACTGCTGCGTTTCCCTTTTCAGATTTTGAGTAAGCGACACCAGTTTATTGGTGCGGGAGCTCTTGAATATGGCTGATTTTTTAAGTGAAATCTCTATAAACCTGGTTGCGTCTATTGCCATCGTCCTTTCGTGATAGCCTTCGCTGTTCACGGTAATGGTATCATACCGCACATTTGTATTCAAACCAAATATTCCTTCTACTCTTGCATAATAGGTATAGCGGGAACTATGGAGAAGGATAGAAGCATTAGGCAAAGGATTGCCTGCTTCATCAGTAACCTGGCCTCTCAAATAATATTGAGCGCATGCAAGCAACGGACAAAAAAAGAAAATAATAATATTTAAGGCAATCTTCAAGACAAACTTGCGAGGAAATTACGAAACTTGGCTTAGTATGTCAAGATGGTTTTGCCAATTGATAGATTTCCTTAAGATTTCGTCCCAGCCCATCATAGTCCAGACCATATCCAACAACGAACTTATTTGGAATGGAAAAACCAATATAATCGATCGTGAGCGGAAATTGTGTGGCTTCGGGCTTATGAAGCAGGGCTGCGATCTTTAATGATCTTGGCTGCTGGTGGTCGAGCTTTGGGAGAAACTCGCTGAGTGTTTTACCTGTATCAACTATGTCTTCAACAATGATCACGTCACGGTCATAAAGATCCTGATCAAGACCAATGGCGGTAATAACATTCCCGCTTGATTTCATTCCCCTGTACGATGCCAGTTTAATAAAACAGATCTCAGCGTCTATGGTCACATACTTGAACAGATCGGCGGCAAACATGAAGGCGCCGTTTAGTATGGCTATAAAAAGTGGTTTCTTTCCTTCGTAATCTTTATTTAACTGATCTGCTATTAACCTGATCTTCTCCTGAATATCCTTTTCAGAAAGGTAGGTATCAAATTCCTTGTCGTGCAGCTTAATTGGCATTTAGTTATTTTTATTGATGCGAATCTTTTGCCCGGTCCTGAGACCTGTAGTTTCAAGTTCATTCCATTTCATGAGGTCGTCAATGGCAACAAGATATTTTTTTGAAATGGAATAAACTGTTTCTTTTGCCTGAACAACGTGCCAAACAAAGCTAGTTTCATTTTCTACATTCTTAATTTCATTTTTTGCAGCGGGCATTTCTGCCACCCGTTTTTTTTCTTCTTTTAATTTAGGCATTGAACCTGCCCTGGAACGTAAATGCAATTTTTCACCCGTTGCAGGGTGCATGTGAAGCTCTAACAAATTATATTCAGCAAGCATTTCTATTCTTATGGCTTCGGTTTGTGCAATGCTATGCAATGTTTCACCTTCGGCAACCAGATGAAATTCATTTGCCCCTGTTTTTCTTTTTCGTTGCAAATATATCAGCTGGTCTCTTTCAGCAACATCAACAGGTTTCATATCATTGAATTCAAACAATCTTGAAAGATTCAATTTATGCTCTTCCGCTATTTTAAGGAAGGAGGTGCCTTTATAAACCAACACCACCTTTGTTTCATTGATCTTAAAAACACCTGATGGATATTTTGTTCTCAGTGCCAGATCTTCAACAGGCTCATTCAGTTCTGTTTTTGCCTCTTCATCAGATGCTGATTCTTCTTTGTTGGAGGCCCAAACCAGTTCATCCCTGGTTTCCTTATTAAGAGCGATCATAGTATAATCCTGAAGATTATAATCTTTAATCAGCTTAATAAGTATCTGGGGATATTTTGGATTGGTTGCATAACCGGCTTTTTTGAGGCCATATGCCCAGCCCTCATAATCTGTTGGATCCAGCTTAAACAGATCTGTATAATAGGGGCGGTATTTTAAAAAATCTGAATGGTCGCGGTAGGATTCATAAGGATCATTGTATTTGCGGAAACATTCGCCTCTTGCATCATCATCGTGGCTTACGCTTTCACCTTTCCAGTCGCTCTTACATTTAATTCCAAAATGATTATTAGACCTTCTTACCAGGTCGCTGGTACCTGCTCCTGTTTCGTGAATGCCCTGAGCAAGCGTTATAGCGGCAGGAACGCCCGTCCTTTGCATTTCAGCGATAGCAATGTCCTTATAGGTTTCAATATAGCTTTTGATTACCTGGGATGATTGCGCGAAGATTTGGCTGCCCAACAGGACAGAGAGGAAGGTGATTGATAACTTAAGTTTTTTCATGGATCTTATTGGTTTATGGCTAAGTCATTGTTTCCGGATCAGAAACAAACCATCTCTCACGGGTAACATTATTTTTTCTATATCCGTTCTTTCCAGGATGTGATCATTAAAAGCCTGGATCGACCTGGCATTTTTGCCAGTGATATTTTCCTCCAGCACCTGCCCGTGAAACAGCACATTGTCCGCTAAAATAAAACCCTTTGGATTTAGTTTGGGAAAAACAAGGTTAAAATAATGAATATAATTTTCCTTGTCTGCATCAATGAAAACCAAATCCCAGGATTCATTTATTTCACCGATGATTTCTAACGCATCACCGATATGTAATATTATCTGATCCTTATAATCGCTCTTCTCAAAATAAGATCTGGCTTTTTCAGCATCAGCTGACCTTAATTCAATTGTATGCAAGAATCCGGCCTCATCAAGACCATTGGCAAGACATAAGGCGCTATAACCTGTAAATGTTCCGATCTCCAGGATGCGTTTTGGTTTGATCATGTTGCTGATCATCTTAAGCAACTGCCCCTGTAAATGTCCACTGATCATGTGTGCATGTGCGTGATGCTTTACAGTAAAATCAAGCACCTCCTGCAGCAGTAAGTCATCTGCTGAAGTATATTTTTCCGCGTAAAGCTGAGCCTGTGGGTTTACTATGTCCATTATCGTTTAGCAGGATCGTGTGAAGGGCCTTCAGTTTTTTCCGCCTCCATTACAAAATCACCATCACCGGGCTTTGAGATCATTAACAGCCCGAGAAAAGTAAACAGGCCATTGATGATAATCAGCTCCAGGCCTATCTGGAAATCCCCGAAGATATCTTTCTGGTATACATCCAGTATGTAACATATTACCGGGGATAACACGGCCACATAGGGCACAAGCCTGTCATTCACTTTTCTTTTGGTAAGTATTCCAAATGCAAACAATCCAAGCAGGGGGCCATAAGTATAAGCAGCTACTTTCAGTATCACACCAATCATACTTCCGCTATTGATCCAGTAAAATATCATAACCACAAGAAGAAATACCAGTGCAAATACCAGGTGAACCGATTTCCTGATTTTATTTTTTTGCTTGTCGGTCCATTCTTCCCTTCTTTTTAAGCCAAGTATATCTATACAAAATGAAGATGTAAGTGCAGTGATAGCGCCATCCGCACTTGGGAAAAGCGCTGAGATCAGGGCAATGATAAATATTACCGAAATAATTCCGGGAACACCTTCTCCCAGTGCAATGGTTGGGAACAGGCGGTCAGGCCTGGTACTGATACCGTTTTGCGATCCATAGAGATAAAGTAAACCACCAAGGAATAAAAATAATAAAACCACCAAAGCCTGGATCAATGAAAAGGTGATCATGTTCTTTTGGGAATCTTTCAGGTTTCTCACACTGATATTTTTCTGCATCATTTCCTGATCCATCCCGGTCATTGTAATAGTAATGAATGCACCTGCCAGTACCTGTTTCACAAAGAACAAACTGCTGTTGGGATCCGACACAAACATTTTAGTAAATCCGGAATCTGTCATTTGACTGAGTCCTTCTCCAAAATCAAGATTAAGTGTTCTTAAAATGTAGATCACGCAAATCACAAGTCCAATCAGCATACCTGAGGTTTGCAACATATCCGTCCACACAATGGTCTTAACACCACCTTCATAAGTATACAACAGGATCATAAAGAGAATGATAACGGTGGTTACCCAAAATGGAATTCCATAACTGGAGAGGATAGCATCCTGTAATATGGCTACAACCAGGTAAAGACGAGCCGTTGCACCAAGTGTTCTGGACAAAATAAAAAATGAGGCCCCGGTTTTATAAGATATAAACCCAAGTCTTTTACTCAGGTAGTTATATATGGAGGTTACGTTCAACCTGTAATAAAGAGGAAGCAATACAAAAGCAATAATAAAATATCCGATCACATAACCAATCACTATCTGGAAATAGGTAAATGCTTCAAACCCATCACCCATTGGTTTTCCAACAGCGCCCGGCACACTAACAAATGTTACACCGCTCAGTGAGGTACCAATCATTCCAAAAGCTACCACCATCCAATTGGAACTTTTATTGCCTATAAAGAAGGATTCGTTGTTGGCATTTCTTGAAGTGTAGTATGCAACTACAAGCAAAAGAACAAAGTAACCGACAACAAAGGATAGTAACAGTTCTGCAGACATATGAATGGTTTTGTAAGAAAATTAGGTGCAAACATCAGTATTTTTTGAAGATAGAAAAATTTGTCTTCCATTTGCTGCACAAATCAGGACATGGGCAAGATTAACAAAATGGCTATTTTTTGTGGTTCCAAAACAGGGAAGAATGAATTATTTGCGATTCACGCCTCTGAACTTGCCACCGTCCTTGCCCAATCAGGAATTGAATTGATCTATGGTGGAGGAAGAAAAGGTTTGATGGGTATAGTAGCCGATACCATGATGAAACATAACGGCATTGTGCGTGGTGTGATTCCCAAATTGCTAACCGACTGGGAACACCAACATGAAGGCATAAGCGAATTATTTGTAGTAGATGATATGCACCTGCGGAAAAGAAAGATGTACGAGCTTTGTGATGCAGTGATCATACTGCCGGGTGGATTTGGCACCCTTGATGAATTATTTGAAGTACTTACCTGGAATGTTCTTTCTATTCATGATAAAAAGGTTTTCATTCTGAACTCAGGAGGATTTTACAACCACCTGCTGCAACACATACAATTTGTAGCGGAGCAGGGATTTCTGTGGGAAGAACTTGAAAAGCAGGTTACCATTATCAATGAACCCGGAGAATTGGAGAAGCATCTGTACTGACTGAAGTGAATAACTATTTCATCTTCCTCCGCCGCCCTGGAATAATGGAATGTTGATGCCGGCCCTTATAATGGGAAGCGCACGGCCCGCATTATCTGTATATGGAGAATTTTCATTATCAGAAATATCAAACAATACGGCAAGGTACCCGAAAGCCGAGCCGCCAGCAGGGTCTCTTCCGGTGGTATAACCCCCTCCAACCAGCACGCTGTTGCCGGAAACCTGCCTCACTTCCGATAGCATACCTGTATTTGGCGCCGGTATATATTTTAACCTGATCCAGTTATGCTCTACCTGTCCCTGTACAAAAAGAAACCGTACCGGGAATAACCTGGTAAAGACACCACCGCCATATACACTTTGCCGGAGTTTGTCGTTGTAATATTGATAATCGCGATACGAAGTGTAGGTATAGTTAAGAACAATGCCAAGGTCGGCCCACCGCGTAAGATTATACCCCAGAACCGGACTTCCGCCAATCAGGAAGGACTGATTGGAAAATGAAAGGGATATACTGCCTCCGGTAAAAAGTTTTTCTTTCTTAAACCCTTTCTTTTCTTCTGTTTCCTCTTCCTGGGCAAATGAAGCGATGGCCGAACAGTTGATAAAAAATACAACCAATAGAAAATGCTTTACGCTCATAGATCAAGTTTTAATCAAAAATCTTACCTGCATTGAGAATATTATTAGGGTCGAAAATCTTTTTGATCTGTTTCATCAGCCGCATCTGCACTTCATCAAACACAATGGGCAGGTATTCTTTTTGAACAAGTCCAATTCCATGTTCACCGCTGATGGTACCTCCTAAACGTTTTACCAATTCAAAAATTTCAACTATCCCGGTTTTTAACGACCCGTTCCATTGTTCATCTGTAAGTTCTCCTTTTATAATGTTGACGTGTAAGTTACCATCTCCGGCATGACCATAACAAACAGAATGAAATCCATATTTTCTGCCAATATCCTTTACACCTTTTAACAATACAGGCAATTCAGCCCTTGGCACCACCGTATCTTCTTCTTTATATACGGAATGCGATTTAACTGCTTCTCCCACCCTTCTTCTCAACTTCCATAATTCTGCCTTTTGTTGTGCATCATCGGCAAACAATATTTCACCACAATCAAACTGTAAGGCAACTTCTGATATGCCTTCTATTTCTTTCATCAGCACATCCATATCATTGCCATCCACTTCAATCAGCAGGTGGGCCTGCACATCTTCCTCGATAGGTACAATTGAATTATCAACAAAGCGCATCACCCATTCAAGCGCATCTCGCTCCATGAATTCCATGGCACTTGGAGTATAACCTGCCATGAAGATGGCACTCACGGCAGCACATGCCTGCTCCGCATTTTTGAAAGGCACCAGCATCAGCAGGTCATATTTTGGAAGGGGGATCAAGCGTAATACGGCCCTGGTCACGATTCCCAATGTGCCCTCACTTCCAACTATTAACTGGGTTAGATTATAACCGGTAGCATTCTTTAAAACGTTGGCACCTGTCCAGGTGATCTCACCCGTGGGAAGCACTACTTCAAGGTTAAGAACGTAATCCTTCACCACACCGTATTTTACCGCCTTCGGGCCGCCACTATTCTCTGCTATATTTCCTCCGATCATACAGGATCCGCGGCTGCTTGGATCAGGAGGATAAAAAAGTCCCTTTGCTTTTATGGCATCCTGCAATACTTCGGTAATTACGCCCGGTTCTGTGATCACCTGAAGATTTCTTTCATCAATTTCAATAATGCGGTTCAATCTTTCAATTGAAAGCAATACACCACCCAGGTGTGGCAGTGCACCACCGCTCAATCCAGTGCCTGCGCCGCGTGGCGTAACTGGTATCTTATACTGGTTACAAATCTTTAAAATGCCGCTGATCTGTTCAGCATTTGCAGGCTTGATCACAACATCAGGTAAATAATGAAGGTCTTCGGTTTCGTCATGAGCATAAACTGAAAGCACCTCTTCATCTATGAAAACATATTCGGGTCCTACAATTTTCCGGAAAGCATCAATATGAGCAGTGGCATGTAACCTGTCTACGGTGGCTGAGATCATAAACGCTATTTGAACGTAAAAATCGGTGAAATGACTAACATGTAAAAGCAAAATTGATTAATAGGTCCTGAAAGTAGGACAGGGCGTGATCCGGCTACTGCTTGGATTGATAATACCTTGTTTGATCAGAGAAAATTCCAATGCCCCACGGGAATGATTATATGTTTTTAAATCAGACATGGTAGCATCATAACTGAATGTAAAAGTATAATCATTATATCCAAGACCTATCATGGGAATGATGGCTTCTTTATGCCTGTAATAAAGGCCGCCGATCAGCTGGTAGGCACCATCTCCTGAAAGATTATAGTGCGCGGTAAGTCCACCAACAAGTTCTTTCACATTTGCCTGATTGCTATAATAAATATTCGGATTCACTATCCACTGATCGTTCAATTTGAAACTGCCATTCAGGAATCCTATCTGGCGCATGGGCACCCTGCTGGCGCTGCCCGATGAATCAACAAAAAAAGATTCATAGGGTTTGTTCACATGATGGGCAGAAAATCCGGCATTCACATATATATTCTCATTGGGGAAGTAGGCATAATTCAATCCTACCTGCATATCCAGGTAATTAATATTATTCCGGTCGAGGATCACAGTTGTAGGGATCTTATTATCGAAAAACCTGCCATCAAACTGGTCTGGGAATTTCAGATTAGTAACATTAATATTTTTATTGGCCCAGCCAACATTAAAACCAAGACTCAGCAAACTCGAAAATCCAAGCATCTGGTGATACGCAACTGATCCATATATTTTGGTTGAGGTTAGATTACCGCTTCCTGCAACATCTCTCAATATCACACCTCCTATACCCATCCATCCATTCTCCAGGCGGTCTTTCAATATCTGAACATCACCATAAGCGCTCATTGTTTTATAAGGAACCGTCATGATGGTGGACCACTGGTTACGGTAATTGATCCCTAACCTGTAATCACCATCCGGTATAAAGCCTGTGTTCGCAGGATTGGTGGTCAATGGAGAATTGAAATACTGTGAAAAATGAAGGTCCTGGGCACCTGCTTTCGTGGCCAGCAGCAGCATGCCAGTAGCCAGAAGCCATATTTGGAGACTAAAAAATTTAAATATTCTGATCACAACTATCTTATTAACGTTATATCGCCTGTTTTAGTTGTTTTGGTTCCATCTGAAAATTCCACATCAAGGGTGTAGGCATAAACATCCATCGGCAATAATTTGCCTTTGTAATACCCGTTCCAGCCACTTTGCTTGCTATTTGTTTCAAAAACTTTTTCACCCCACCTTGCCCATACCGTGAATTTCATTTTTGCAATTCCAAAACCACGTACATATACCGTGCTGTTGATGCCTCCTTTTCCAGGAGTGAATGCATTGGGAACATCTACTGCAGGTTCTATCAGCATGCTTACATCCCTGCATACAGTATCGGGACAACCAACCTGGTTATACGCAATCAGGCAGGCATTGAATACGCCGGTTGAAACATATTCGTGCTGAACAACGGCTCTTGATGTGGTAACAAGGGAATCACCATCCCCGAATAACCACTTAAATGAAATGGCGTCAGGACTGGAAAGATTGGTAAAAGATATCGGTGTATTTACAACCGGAGGCTGAGGAGTGGCCGTAAAGTCAGCAACAGGTTTTCCAGCCACGTTGATGGTAAAAGTGGTGGTGTCTGATATATTACAGGTTGCAGAATCAATTGCAATGAGTGTGATGGTATAGGTTCCCGGCTGGGTGTATAAATGGCTGGGGTTGACCTCTGATGAAGGTGCAGGATCATTTGGATCGCCAAACTGCCAGATAAATTGAGAACCGGCCTGGGAAAGATTGGTAAATGAAGCGTTGTAAGGCGCGCAGGCTTCCGAAGGCGTTTCAAAATCAGCTACAACAAGTGATGCTACACGGATCTGCTTAATTACCGTATCGGGGAAATTACAGAATACCGAATCATTCAGATACATTTTTACTGTATACGTACCCGGACTTGAATAATTATGGAAAACAGGTGCTGTGCCTGTTGTAACGGTTGGTGAATTGTCACCAAAATCCCAGGTAAATGTTGAAGGTCCAAATGGCCTTACTGCCGGAGCAACAGATACATTATCGAACCTGTATTTGAATGAATCACATGGATTCAATTTTACCGCATTAAAATCCAGCTGTGCCCTGAGGTCTTCTACCTTAATTGTAACATACGAAGTATCACGGATATTGCAGGTATTGGAATCGATGGCAACAAGCATTACCTGATAGGTGCCTACAGCTGTAAATGTATGCGATACCGAAGGCTGGGTGGTTAGTACAGGTGAAGGTGTTGATCCATCTCCAAAATACCATTCATAACTCTGCGCATTCAGTACCGTATCAATAAAATCAACCGTAAGAGGTACACATCCGGCAGTATCCCTTGGCGTTCCATCAATATAGGACTGGATACCGCTTTTAACACCGGCCAGGTTGAATGCGATCTTTAACATGGCGAGGTTACAGGTAGCTGATGGTGGTTTGGTAGGTGACCATACACCTGGTGTGGTTGGGAAAGGATCCACATTATTACAGCTTGCACACATAGCCTGGTAGATCACCCCTTCCTTGTCAAACCGGCTGGTACCTCCATCCACATGGTCGTGGTATGAAGTATTATTTTGTCCGAAGAAACTGCCATACAACTGGCTGACCGCATCTCTCTTCAATACAAAAAAGTAAAAATCCCCACCCAGCCCGTTAGGAAAAATATCCGGTGCTGATTTCAATGCATCAGGGGTAACTGTTAAACCCTGAACGCCTGAATTGGGAAAATTGGAATCACCTCCCCAGCCTGAAACATATACATTCTCACAACGGTCAACTAAAAAAGCGGTTGGTGAAATATCGGGTGTTGATTGTCCTTTACCAAATGTTGTTGAATAAACAAAAGCCGAAAGATCGGGTTGTAATTTTGCAATGAATTGTTTTCCTCCCGGCTGACTCCAGGGAGCATTCTGTACCGGCCAGGTTCCTCTGGTCAGTCCCATAATATAAGGATAACCAATAAGGTCGAATTGCAGACCATATACCTGGTCAATGGCGCCGGTTCCTACATGGGTTAATTTCTGCAGGGATGATCCGTCATTGCTCACGATGGCTACAAATCCATCAATAGCACCCTTTGACACAGGAGAAATTGTACCTGTAGTATTGAACAGCGTATTCAGATTGGTACTTTTTGTTCCACCTGCCACATAGATGCGGTTATCCGGAGCAATGGTAATTACATAAGCTGCATCGGGCCCATCTCCTCCGAGGTAGGAACTGAATAACAAACCCGAAAGGCTGGGATTGAATTTGATCACTACCCCATCCTGTTCGCCACCACCGCTTGCCGACTGGAAGCCACCCTGAATAAAAAAATTGGTTGAACGCGTACACGAAGCCACATATACATTTCCGGCAGCATCAAGATTTACCTCACTTCTTCCATCATCACCGTAATTCTGGATCAGGTCATCTTCACCACCTTCATGACTTTCCCTCATATTCACACCATCATGTCCTGAACCGCCAATGGTCCTCGACCCTATTAATGCGGTTCCGGTTGCATTTAATTTAGTAACAATGATATCATATCCACCGCTCACACCCAGTGCCGGTGCGGTTACAGGATACATGTTTGCCGGAACACCTGATGTAGAATTGCTTCTGCCGGCCAGAATTAAATTGCCCTGTGCATCGGTGATCAGGCTATGTGGCTGTTCAATTCCTGCTCCTCCTATGAAGGTGCTGTACAACATGGTAACACCATCCGGACTAAGTTTAATGATACCTATATCCCACTCTCCTCCATTATAATTTTCATCAAAGGCGCCGGTAGAATGCGGGAAACCCTGCCCGCTGACTATGCCACCGCCAAACATACTGCCATCCGGACCATAAGTAGCTGTATAACCCCAGTTGTCGCTGGTACTCCCGGAAAATGAACAGAATTCTAACGTGGGATCAATTACCAGCGGGATCTTTGGATCGTATCCGCTGATATCAAAACTCAGCCTGTTTTTTTTGACGATGTATTTCGCTGAAACTTCAGACCTTCCTTCATTATCGTATTGATAGGTATATGGAGAAGATTCCTGTAGTTCTCCCACTGAAGTGCCTACCACCAGTTTTTTATTTTTAACCTCAAGTTTATCAGCGCCGGTATATTGTAATGCAATATCAGCAACTTTTCCACCCGGATTTACGATCAGGTCATATTTCAATGTACCGTTACTGCTGTAGTACCTAAGGTCAATTCCGGGATATATATCCTTTATTGTAATACCCAGGTATAATCTGCATTCCGAGGCCCATCTGGATGGATCGTTCCCGATAAAATAATTATTGTAATGAGGCAGGGCCTTATCAGCTACCAGCCTTGCTTTGGGATTAGCGTTCACAAAATTAACCCTGTAGGCATGTGAGCGGAGCCGGGTATCAGTATGAATTCCCCTGTGTGAATTTTCAACGGCCTTTTTCCAGTCATCCGCATGATGCTGTACAACGGTATAGCCATCGTTATGTATGAAAAAAGCACCATTGGAAACGCGGCCCATAAACTTCACTTTCTCATCCCACTGGCCTTTATTTTCAATGAATTCAATATTCTGGCAAAATGCCACCATTCCGGGGAGGGATAAGAGGAGGGTAAGTATGTAAATCTTGAAGTTCAATCTTTTCCCAAGTTAAACTTAATTTGGCTAAAAATGTTGTGCAAACTAATGTTAAGAAATTCTGCTCCAGGGTGTTTTACCATGTAATGACAGAAGGTAATTCTTCAACTGCAAATTTTCTGCCGATTCAAGCTCAGGATCACTTTCAATAGTTTGCTCCGCGTAATTTCTTGCTGCTTCCAGTATGGCCCTGTCTCTGACCAGGTCAGCCAGGCGAAAGTTTAATTCACCACTTTGTTTTGTTCCTTCAATTTCTCCGGGACCCCTAAGTTCCAGATCCTTCTCGGCTATCTCGAACCCGTTATTTGTTGAGGTCATGATCTTTATCCTTTGTCTTGCATCAGTACCAATCTGGCTGGATGTCAAT
>CBIHLW010000023.1:0-14545 GCA_966210755.1 uncultured bacterium | reverse complement strand
CCTGAAATCAATTATCTCTCCATTGTTATTGTATTCAGGATTGAACGTGAACATGCCGGTTTGGGCAAAATCAAAAACAGATTTAAGTGTGTTTGCTGCTTTTTCCAGCTGAAGCTGAACTTCTTTAACAGGCGTTACATCCGTAAATATGTGAATAAGATGATTATAATCCAGTTTCGAAACCGTAAGTTCGAGCCACCTGCCTGAAGCTTCCACAAAGTATTGCATCACAAACGGATCACCGGTTTCAAGTGTGTTGATGCAGGCCTGGTAATAGGGGGAACCAATAATGCCGGGCTCAATCTCAGTTGCCTTTTTAGTAAGAAATATTTCCCGCGGCAAACCTGTATATTTTACAGCCGCATCATTTGCCATGATAGTGGTGGCATCTACTACTTTTCCTTTTTCATCCCTGAAAACCTCGCTGACCGAAATGCCATTGGAGGAATTTTTTAGGATGTTATCAAGTAGTATTTTTTGTTCATTTAACAGCCTGGCCTGTTCTTCCAGTTGCAAAATGATCCGTCTTTCTTCGGTGATATCCTGTACAATATTCAGGACCCCGTTTCTTAGCTTCGACCGCAGAATACGCGCATATTTATTTAAAACAGGATTGAACATTGAAGATTCGGACCTTGTACCGGACCTATACACTTTCATCATATCCTGAAACACCCCGGCCCGGAGTTCATCATTTAATGTTGGCGTATTGAGCACTGTGATCCCCTTAAGTGCGGACCGTTCAATGTTGAGATATTTGAAGCCTTCTTCATTTGAATAGCTATATTCAAAATCAATTATTTCGCTGCCTTCTTCGTTAAACAATGGCTGCATCCAGAATATGGCCTGTGGCTGAACATCATAAAGTTCAGCAAACAGCCCCAGATCAGATTTTAATTGTCGCATATTGGTTTAGCAATGGTACAAAATAACAAGATTCTTCAGCACTTTGAATCCGCCTGCAAAGGATAAGGATATGTATAAAGTGCCAAAGCAGCAAACAACAATCATCAACTCATGCCTTTTCAGTTTATATTGATTTGTGAAACAGCGAGGATATCCATTCCATAGACCGCTTCTTTGCATTCATATCATAAACATTGGAGGCTATCATGATCTCATCAATCCCGGTGATCTCTAAAAAATTCTGCAACCCGTTCTTTACGGTATCAATATTTCCGATAAACGAATATTCCATCATTTGCATCACACCCAGTTTTTCCCTTTCAGTCCAGATCCCTTCCATTGAATCAACCGGTGGAGGTAGCGGCTTTCTCTCATTTCTGAAAATGCCAAGAAACATCTGATAGAATGAGGTAGCAAAGCGTTGTGCTTCTTCATCAGTGCCGGCAATGATGGCATTCACACATGCCATAACATAAGGCTGTTCCAGGAATTGAGAAGGTTTAAAATGAGAGCGGTAAACTTTCAGTGCTTCATGCAACTGAGCCGGAGCAAAATGTGATGCAAAAGCAAAGGGAAGACCCAGCATACCGGAAAGCTGTGCACTAAAAGTGCTTGAACCAAGCAACCACACAGGCACCTGAGTTCCCATGCCGGGTATGGCTTTTACTTTGGACTGGTTTTCTGATGGTCCCAGATAATTGATAAGTTCAACCACATCGTTAGGGAACTCATTTATATCCCCTTTTAAATTTCTTCGTAAGGCAAAGGATGTCATGGCATCTGTTCCGGGAGCCCTTCCAACACCAAGGTCTATCCTGCCGGGATAAATAGACGCCAGGGTTCCGAATTGTTCGGCAACAATCAAAGGAGCATGGTTTGGCAACATTACTCCTCCGGAACCAACCCTTATTTTTTCTGTTCCACCGGCAACAAAACCAATCAAAACAGCAGTAGCTGATGAAGCCACACTTTCCATATTATGATGCTCTGCAAACCAATAACGCCTGTAGCCCAGACTTTCTGCATGCTTTGCGTATAAAAGGCTTCTCTCAAAGGCATCTCCTGCTGAATGATCTCCCTGCCTTATTATGGCCAGGTCTAAAACAGAAACCGGTATCTCACTCAATTGTTTTTTCATATACTTAATTTCATCATCAAATGTTCAGGAGGGCCGTAGCCCTCCTGCCTGAAACCTAATTATAACCATTGTAACTTAAAGAACATTTCGCAGTTAAATATGTGATGGATCAAATACTTTCTCATGTGGTACTTTCAATTTATAAGATGCATTCATCAGCTCTGTTACCGGTTGTTTATTCTTACCCATATTTAGTTTTGAAAGTATTTTGTCAAATATGGCATACATCACGGGTACTACCACAAGCGTAAGGAATAATATCTGATCAGGGTTCCGATGATTACCTGTGCAAGGCCTTTCTTCCATCTGGCACCTGCGCCGTAAGCAAGGGCAATAAGTAATATACCAATTACCCCTGAGCCATTAAAGCAAAGAAAAGATATTTGTAAAAGAATTCCCTGCAACTGCCATATAAAAAAATCAACTTCAAAACCGGATGATTTCATCATCCTCCTGGTATCATCCTTCATTTTCCCTTCCCTATCTTTGAAGCATGCTAAAATTGGGTGTATTCGGTACAGGACACTTGGGAAAATATCATTTGAACAACTGGAAAGACATACCGGATGTTGAATTAACCGGCTTTTTTGATCCGGACGACCAAATTGCAAATGAAGTGGTTTCAAAATATGGCATCAGGCGGTTTCTTAATCAGGATGAACTGATAGATGCCTCCGAGGCCGTGGACATTGTAACACCAACCCAATACCATTTTGGTATATGCGAAAAAGCAATTAAGAAAGGGAAACATGTATTTGTTGAAAAGCCCATGGCTCACAATATGGAAGAAGCGCGGTCGCTCCTGAAACTTGTACAGGAATCAAAGATCAAATTCCAGGTGGGACATGTAGAAAGATTCAATCCTGCTTTCCTGGCTGCCAAAGATCTGGACCTTGACCCCATGTTCATTGAAGTGCACAGGCTTGCACAATTCAATCCAAGAGGAACTGAGGTGAGTGTGATACTGGACCTGATGATACATGATATTGATGTTATATTAAGTCTGGTAAAAAGTGAGGTTAAAAATATTCATGCAAGCGGAGTGGCGGTTATGACCGACACACCCGACATTGCCAACGTAAGACTTGAATTCAATAATGGCTGTGTGGCCAATCTTACTTCCAGCCGAATTTCAATGAAGAAAATGCGCAAGATCAGGCTCTTTCAGAAAGATGCATACATAGGTATCGACTTTCTTGATAAGAAAACAGAAGTTATTAAACTGAAAGGTCCGGGCGATGATAAAGCATTTGCATTTGATATAGATACGCCCAATGGAACGAAAACCATAGCTATTGCGAGTCCACAGGTACCTGAGGTAAATGCTATCAAAAGAGAACTTGAAGAATTTGTTAGTGCAATAAAAAACAACACTCAACCCATAGTGAATGAAATTGACGGATACAGGGCTTTGGAAGTAGCCCACCAGATCCTTCAAAAGATCAGTCACAATAATCCTGCGCCAAAGCCTGCATGATATTCAAATCAAATATTCATCCCTTCTGGTATGCATTATCGGACTATGTTACCGCAGCCATAGCATGGTCGCTGTTCTTTTTCGTGAGGAAAAGCATACTTGACCAGGACCCGGTTACAGACGATAAGTTCTGGATGGCCATAGTTTTCATTCCATTGGGATGGAATATTTTATATGCTCTGATCGGCAGCTATAATTCCATCTATAAGAAATCCCGTCTTACTGAATTCACAAATACTTTTATATGCAACCTGGTTGGCGTTATCATCCTGTTCTTTTCATTTTTGCTTGATGATATAAATAATGATTACAATTATTATTACGCTGCCTTAGGCAGCCTGTTCCTCATTCAATTTGCACTTACCATTACGGGACGACTTTTAATATTGAGCATTGCAAAGAATCAAATGCTGACAAAAAACATCAGGTTTAAAGCTGCGATCATTGGAAATTATGAGAATGCACTCCATATCTATAAAGAAGCTGAAAAGAAACTGGAAGTGGAAGGATTTTATGCTGCAGGATATATTGCAATCAGCGAACAGGAAAGAACGGCCACACAAAAATACCTTCCAAGAATTGGACACATAAATGAACTGGAAAGCATAATTGACCAAAACCAGCTGCGGCTTGTTGTATTAGCCATAGACCGCTCTGAACAGGAACTTATTGGTAAAGTGATCAACCGTCTTTCTGAAAAAGATGTGGCCATTAAAATACAGGCAAATACACTTGATATCCTGTCAGGATCAGTAAAAACAAGCAATGTTCTTGGTGCAGTACTCATAGATTTACACACAGGACTTATGCCTGAGTGGCAGCAAAACATAAAACGTGTGATCGATATAGGGGCTGCCCTGATATCATTGGTAATCTTACTGCCATTCCTTATTTACATTGCCATCAGGGTGGCATTATCTTCTAAAGGTCCCATATTCTATACACAGGAAAGGATTGGCTTTAAAGGGAAGCCTTTTGCTATGTATAAATTCCGTTCGATGATGGTTGATGCGGAAAAAAATGGCCCTGCCCTTTCTTCAGATCATGATCCCAGAATTACTAATTGGGGTAAAGTAATGCGAAAATGGAGACTTGATGAACTTCCGCAACTTGCAAATATCCTGTTGGGTGAAATGAGCCTTGTAGGACCCCGGCCCGAAAGAAGATTTTATATTGAACAGATCATTTTACAATTTCCCTATTACAAATATCTGTTGAAAGTGAAGCCCGGACTTACATCCTGGGGAATGGTGCAATTTGGATATGCCGAAAACGTTGGAGAGATGATAGAAAGAAGCAAATTTGACCTTGTTTATATCGAGAACATATCGCTTATGCTTGATTTTAAGATCATGATCCACACACTCCGGATCATTTTCCTAGGAAAAGGCAAGTGATTGTGCTTTTCAGGATATATTTTTGAAAAAATATATTCTGTTGAAAAAACTGATTGCCCTTTTCATAAGCTTCTGTTTTATATGCCAGGCTTATTCGCAGTACTGGCAACAAAGGGTCAATTACATTATCGACGTTACGCTTAATGATAAGGAAAAATCACTTGATGCATTTGAAAAAATCATCTATTTCAATAACTCTCCCGACACTTTAGATTATATCTGGTTTCATCTCTGGCCCAATGCATATAAAAATGATCTGACTGCCTTTAGCGACCAGTTGATTGAAAATGGCAATACAGCATTTTATTTTTCCTCAAAGGAGGAAAGAGGTTATATCAATCGCCTGGATTTTAAAGTGAACGGATCAACAGCTAAAACTGAAGATCATCCCCGGCACATAGATATCATCAGGGTGCTGTTGCCCGAACCATTACCTCCACAGCAGCAAATTGAGATCACTACTCCTTTCCATGTAAAACTTCCCTATAATTTTTCAAGAGGGGGTTATGATGGAGAAACCTTTCAACTGACGCAATGGTATCCAAAACCCGCCGTGTACGACCATAATGGATGGCATCCGATGCCTTATCTTGACCAGGGTGAGTTTTATAGTGAATTCGGAAGCTTTGACGTAAGGATAACAGTGCCTTCAAATTATGTTATTGCTGCAACAGGTGAACTGCAAAATGAGGAAGAAAAAGACTGGCTCAGGACTAGAAAAGAATTTTCATGGGAACCGGTTACAACAATAATTAAAAAAAATAGTAATACGCCTTCAAAAAAAATAACGCAACAATATCCCACATCTTCATCCGGCACAAAAACGCTCCGCTATCTGCAGGAACATGTTCCTGATTTTGCATGGTTTGCTGACAAGCGGTTCAAAGTTCATATGGATACATGCAGGCTGCCCTCTGGCAAAGTGGTGGAATTATTTACTTTTTATACTAGGGAAAATTTCAAGCTATGGGATAACGGTTTTAATTATCTCAAAGATGCTTTACGTTTTTATTCCAATGAAGTGGCCGAATATCCATATAACACAATCAGTGTTGTACACGGACCTGAAAGTTTTGGCGGAGGAATGGAATACCCAACCATCACTCTGCTTGCGCCTGTAGATTCGGAAAAAGACCTTGACAGGCTGATAGCACATGAAGTTGGACATAACTGGTTCCAGACAATATTAGGAAGCAATGAAAGGGACCATCCCTGGATGGATGAAGGTATCAACAGCTTTTATGAATATAAATACATGGATAGCCGGTATGGTAAAGAAAGCAGGATGGAGACCTTTTTTTATCTCACAAAAGCAAAACGGAGAACGGCACAACCTATAGAAACAAAATCTCAATTATTCAGCACATCAAATTACAGCCTTGTAGCTTATCACCGAACCGCTACCTGGCTACAGGAAATTGAAGCCCGCATAGGGGAAAAATCATTCCGTGAAATGATGCAGGTATATTTCCGGACTTGGAAATTCAAACATCCGCAGCCTGCTGATTTTATCCATCTTTTAAAAACATATACTCCCGAAAATGCCAGTCAGTACATTGATGCGTTATATAAAGTTCCACTACCGGTGTCTGAAGGTTTTCAAATAGTAAGTCCTTTAATAAAACACTCCATTAAAAGTTATCTGCACAACCCGCAAAAGAATATATTACTATTAACTCCGGCCATTGGTGTAAATAGTTATGACAGGCTGATGGCCGGCGCTGCAATAAGTAATTATAAACTACCCCCCACCAAATTCAATTTCCTGTTTACCCCAATGTATGCAACCGGCTCTAAAAACATTGCAGGTTTATCCAGAATGAATTACAGCATAATAACCGGAGGCGCCATTCGTAAAACAGACATTTTCCTGAATGGTTCGCTATTTACCATGGACGATTTTAAAGATACAGCCGGAAGAAAATTATTTATGCGGTACCGGAAATTAGTACCAGGTATCAAACTAACATTCCGTGAGAAAGATCCGAGAAGTACTATTAACAGGTTTATTCTATGGAAAACTTACCTGATTAAAGAAGCCTCGCTGCGTATCTTCCCTGACACCACCATTTCCGGAACAGACACAAGTTTATTTCTTCGCTATATGCTTCCCAAAAAAGGCAGATACCTGAATCAGTTGATGTTTGTTTATGAAAATTTCAGGGCTCTGTACCCATTTAACCTTACTGTGCAGGCAGAACAGGCACAGGATTTTATCCGGCCTTCCATTACCACCCATTATTATTTTAATTATAGAAAAGGTGGTTTGCAATTAAGATTTTTTGCCGGAGGTTTCTTTTACTTAAATGGGAAAACTATCAGGAAACAATTTGATAATGACAGGTATCTATTAAACATGACAGGACCCAAAGGATATGAAGACTATACTTACTCCGATTATTTTATGGGAAGAAATCATTTTGAAGGACTTGAAAGCCAGCAGATCATGATCCGCGATGGCGGATTCAAGGTACGCACTGACCTGTTAGCCAATAAAATTGGCAAGACGGACCGCTGGCTTACGGCCATCAACCTGAATTCAACTTTACCTGATAAGATAAATCCGCTATCATTACTCCCCGTAAAAATTCCATTAAGGTTGTTCCTGGATATTGGAACCTATGCTGACGCATGGGAGAAGGATGCTGAAGATGACCGTTTTTTATTTGACATGGGGTTTCATATTCCGCTTTTCAATGAAATGATCAATATTTATATTCCCTTGTTCTATAACAACGTGTACAGCGATTATTTTAAATCTACGATCACTAAAAACAGATTCTTAAAAACCATTTCTTTTTCATTCAATTTCTATAATAACGATATCCGGGCATTGAACCGGGATCTTGAATTTTAAATGCCTGAAGGAAGTAAAATACTGTATCTCCAAAGCCATGAGATCAACAGGTCTCTCTGGGATAATTGCATTAACATGGCCTGCAACAGACTGGTATACGCACAGTCAGTTTATCTCGATCATATGGCAGATAACTGGGACGCACTTGTACTGGATAATTATGAAGCAGTAATGCCTTTGCCATGGAGAAGGAAATCCGGTTTTTATTATTTATACCAGCCCTTTCTAACTGCTCAACTTGGGTTATTCAGTGCCTCTGTGAATAAGGAGTTATTAAAAAAATTCTTATCTGCCATTCCAAAAAAATTCAGTCTCTGGGAGTTTCCGTTAAACCATGATAACCGATTTGCCATTGAGGGCTTTGAATTATATGAAAGAAAAAATTACATTCTTAACCTCAGTCCTGAATACGACCTGATAATTAAGAACTTCAGAGAAAATACCCGCAGGAATATTAAAAGATGCCTTCAATATGGCTGCTATGGCAAAAATGATATTGATATTGAGGATGTAATTTCCCTGGCCGGTTACCAGAATTCACCAATCAGGACCAGCGATATAAAAAACTTCAAAAACCTTTACAAACATTTTCAGGAAAAAGATCAGGCAATTTGTTATGGTGTTTTTTCCAGCCGGCATGAACTGATTGCTTCAGCAGCTTTTGTTTTTTCTTACAACAGGGCTTATTACATACTGGTAGGGAATCATCCAAATGGCAGAACCCTTGGAGCATAGCA
Organism: uncultured bacterium; assembly: GCA_966210755.1. Classification (GTDB taxonomy): domain Bacteria; phylum Bacteroidota; class Bacteroidia; order Chitinophagales; family Chitinophagaceae; genus Flavisolibacter. The sequence continues at coordinate 6,033 of CBIHLW010000023.1, read as the reverse complement.
TTTACTGATCGATCATTATATAAAAGAACATTCAGGTAATGAACTGTTCCTCGATTTTGAAGGCAGTGATATCAGGAACCTTGCATTTTTTTACAGCAGCTTTGGTGCAAAAGAAGAAAATTACATGGCCATCCGTTTAAACCGGTTACCGTGGTATGTACGTTTATTCAAGCGCTGATCAGCCTTCAGAGTTTTCCAACTCCTCAAGAAGTGCCCCGGCAATCTGCAGGTCAACGGGTCTGGTAATTTTAATATTGTTCTCCTCTCCTTCCACCAGTGATATCTTCAGACCAAATGCTTCAACCACTGTAGCTTCATCCGTAAAACGTTCTTTATAATCTATTTCAAAAGCCGGCAATAAGATCTTGCTGTGAAAGGTTTGGGGTGTTTGAACAAACACCACTTTATTCCGGTCCAATACCTCGTTATCATTTCCTTCTTCATTCAGCATGCGGACGCTGTCCTTTGCACGCACTACAGGAACCGCACTGCCCATGTGCAGTGTATTCTCATAACAACGATGAATCAGTTCAATGCTTACCAGACACCGTACGGCATCGTGTACAAATACAATGGCTTCACCATTTACCAGCTTTAAACCATTCTGCACCGAATGAAAACGGGTGTCGCCGCCAAAAGTTACCTGTATCCTGCTATAATCAAAATAAGCATCGATGATCTCTTTCCCTATATCCTGGTATTCTTCGGGAAAGACCAATATGAGCTGCAAATCATTATAAGCTTCAAGAAAAGCTTTAAGCGTATAATATAAAACAGGTTTATCGTTGAGTAATAAAAATTGTTTTGGGATCGCACTCCCCATTCTTGACCCGGTACCCCCGGCTACTATAATTGCGTACTTCTTCATGAATGCTTTAAATTAATTCCTGTTCATCTTATCTCAATTGTTCTGGTTGAAGAGATATATCAAAAATATATTTTGACATATCTAACATATGAGCTTTTACAGGATCTTATCCGGAAAACGAAAATATCCAATTACAGGTGAACTATTGCATTTTTAGGGCTTCAAATCAGGAAAGTAATAATTCACACTCATGAAGTAATTTAATTTTATCGATGGCCGCTGTGCCTACCTGTTCGCATACCAAACCGCCTGCAATATTTGCCATTTCCGCCATCAGGTGAACATTCCTGCTTACACTGTAAACCAGTGCTGCAACTGCAATAACCGTATCACCGGCACCCGATACATCGGCAATATTTCTAAGGTGTGACGGGATGATGGCAGATGCCTTCTCATTGTTGTAAAATATCCCCTTTTCCGAAAGGGTGATCAATGAAATATGGTGCTTTAATAAATGAGACATCTGGCTATGTGCATCCTGTAATAACAGAAGATTTGGATCCTGGAAAACAAAGTTCAGCGCTTCCTTAACTTCTTTAAGGTTGGGTTTGAAAATATCAACATGCTTAAATTCAAAGAAGTTTTTTCTTTTCGGGTCCACTGCTGTAAGCACGCCGGCGGTTTTGCACATTGAAACCACAACCCTGATAACGGTTTCTGTGAGTATGCCTTTATTATAATCCTCGAGGATAACAATATCAGGCTTTTCATCTTCAAGAAATTTCTGAAAACGCTCTATCAGCATTTGCTGGTCATCATTTTCCAGGTCATTGGTGATCTCCCCGTCCAGGCGCATCATTTGCTGGTTACGGCAGATGACCCTTGTTTTATTTGTGGTGATCCTTTGCCTGCTTCTTACACAATAACTGTGGTCTATTTCCTTAGCAGATAATAAAGCGTTGAGCATATCCGCTTCAGCATCATCACCTGTTACGGATATGACATAAGGTTTTGCTCCAAGTGATTGCAGGTTAAGTGCAACATTCCCGGCTCCACCTATCCTATGATCTTTCTTTTTGAGCGTAACCACAGGCACGGGCGCTTCAGGTGAAATACGCTCCACTTCACCCCATATATAACTATCCAGCATTACATCACCAATAACGCCCGCCTTTATGGAGGAAAATTTTTTAAAAAGCTGTTCAAAGTTTTCCATAACCTGCTTTAACCTTTATCCTGCAAAAATAAACCCCTGGTCCTTATAAATATAACCCGCATTGTCGGTTTAAGGATAAAGGAGCTTGCAAAAAAAATCCCGTCATTTTAGATGACGGGATTTTTCGGTTTAAATTTCCTTATTTCTTTTTTGAATATTGTTCGTTCAACCCTTTAAGAAGGTCTGCTGTTACATTATAAGTTGTATCCCTGTAATAAATGAATCCGGGTTCGTAAGCAAAAATATAAGTATAGCCTCTGGTTTTATTATATTCTTTTAAGAAATCCTCGATCTTGGTTTTTACTTCCTGCATCTTACGCATATAGGTATCCTGAAATTTCTGATCAAGGTTTTGTTTTTCATTACGGATCCTTTCCTGCAATGACATCATCTCCCTGCTGGCTGCTTCAGATTGCACCTGCGACATCTCTCCCTGGTTCTGATAAAAACTTAATTTATCGTTGTACATTTTTTGCAGGCGATTCATCTCACTGTTCATTTTATCTTCTTCCCGGCTCAATTCATTTTTTACATCTTTCACCATCGCAAAAGAATTTGTAATGGAATCAAGTTCAAAATAAGCGATCCTGAATCCGGATACTGAAGTATCCCTTTTAACAGAACCCTTAACCACAGGATCTGATTTCCTGTTAGCAGAAAAGTGTAAATAAAATAAAACTGCTACTGCAACTAAGAGAACAGCATTGAGAATTAGCGCTGCGTTTTTCATGCCTGATTTTTTTGCAAAATAACATTTGATAAGTTGCTAACGGTGAGAAAATAATGTGATTTGTGAAATGGTTAACTAAGCGTGAGAAGCCGCTGGCCAATAGCTGCCAGATGCCGGCCATTTGTTCACAGTATAAAATATATTTTAATCTATGAATGAATGCTTAAGCTGGATAAAAAAAATCCCGGCACGTATGCCGGGATTGTATATAAATTATATCCTGATCTTACTCTTCTTCATCAAAGGTCATTGCTTCCCTTGCGGTCTGCAGCAATTCATATTCTTCCTTACTACCCACGATCATGTTCTCGAACTCGCGTAAGCCGGTTCCTGCAGGTATCAGATGACCAGTGATCACATTTTCTTTCAGGCCAAGCATATCATCTGTTTTACCCTGTATGGCTGCTGAAGACAATACTTTGGTTGTTTCCTGGAACGAGGCTGCGGATATCCAGCTTTGAACACCCAGTGATGCTTTGGTGATACCCAGCAGGGTTGGTGCTGAAGTAGCAGGTTGGGCATCGCGGAATTCTGCCAGTTTCTTATCGTTACGTCGAAGAATTGAATTCTCTTCACGCAACTCACGCAGACTAACGATCTGGCCAGGACGCATTTTAGTTGATTCGCCGGCTTCTGTAACTACCTTCTTGTCGTAGATGTAGTCATTTTCTTCAAGGAACTCAAACTTATCAGTCAGATCTTCTTCGAGGAACTTGGTATCTCCCGGATCAACAATTGATACCTTACGCATCATTTGTCTTACAATCACCTCAATGTGCTTATCATTGATCTTCACACCCTGCAGGCGATACACTTCCTGGATCTCATTCACCACATACTGCTGAACGGCAAATGGTCCCTGAATAGCCAGGATATCCTGAGGAGAGATCTGGCCATCAGATAATGGAGAACCAGCTTTTACAAAGTCGCCATCCTGTGCAAGAATCTGTCTTGTTAAAGGAACCAGGTATTTTTTAGTAACACCATCTTTTGCTTCAATGATGATCTCGCGGTTACCACGTTTTACGGCGCCCATCGTTACCACACCATCAATTTCAGATACGATGGCAGGATTAGAAGGATTACGTGCTTCAAACAATTCCGTTACACGTGGAAGACCACCCGTGATATCTCTCAACTTTCCAAGCACCCTTGGTATTTTGACGATAACGGTACCAGCTTTCACCTCTTCACCATCTTCAGGTATGATGTGAGAACCGGTAGGAAGGTTATAAGATTTTTTATCTTTTCCTTCTACGAGTACTGACGGGATCTTTGTTTTGTCTTTGGTTTCAATAACAACCTTCTCACGGTGACCTGTTTGCTCATCAGATTCTTCGCGGTAAGTAATACCCTCAATCACATTTTCAAACTTCACAGCACCATTGATCTCGGCAATGATAACGTTGTTAAACGGATCCCATGTGCAGATCACATCTCCTTTGGCTACCTTCTGTCCGTCTTTCACCTGCAATGTGGCTCCATAAGGAATGTTGTTTGTTATTAACAAACGGTCGTTCTTGGTATCCATGATACGCACCTCACCGGTACGTCCAATTACTACCTGAACTTTATTTCCTTCATTGTTTTCTGTAGTTACACTGCGAAGACCATCAAACTGCACGGTACCGTCAAACTTTGCGATTAATGTAGACTCAACGGCTGCAGATCCCGCAACACCACCCACGTGGAAGGTACGGAGTGTTAACTGTGTACCTGGTTCACCAATGGACTGGGCGGCAATGATACCAACTGCATCACCACGTTGTGCCAGGTAACCGGTGGCCAGGTTCTTACCATAACATTTTACGCAGGTACCACGCTTGCTTTCGCAGGTAAGCACCGAACGTATTTCAACAATTTCTATTCCTGCCTCTTCGATCTTTTCAGAAATTTCATTTGTGATGGCATCACCTGCGCCAACAAGAAGCTGTTCGCTGATAGGATCGTACACATCATGCAGGGAAGTACGTCCTGCTATCCTGTCGGACAATGGTTCAATGATGTCCTCATTATCTTTTAATGCGGATGTGGCTATACCACGGAGTGTTCCGCAATCTTCTTCAGTAATTACTACATCCTGTGCAACGTCAACCAGACGGCGTGTAAGATAACCGGCATCGGCAGTTTTAAGGGCCGTATCCGCAAGACCTTTACGGGCACCGTGTGTTGAGATGAAATAATCCAATACATTCAATCCGCCTTTGAAGTTGGAAAGAATGGGGTTCTCAATGATCTCAGAGCCTGTAGATCCGGATTTTCTTGGCTTGGCCATCAATCCTCTCATACCAGCCAGCTGTTTGATCTGCTGTTTGGAACCACGGGCACCTGAGTCAAGCATCATGAATACTGAGTTGAAACCCTGTTTATCGCTACTTAATTCACGGATCAGTGTTTCTGTAATTCTTGTATCCACGCGGCTCCAGATGTCCACGATCTGGTTATAACGCTCATTGTTGGTGATCAGACCCATGTTATAGTTCTCCCACACCTCTTCCACTTCTGCTTTAGCATTGTCCAGAAGTTCCTGTTTGATGTCGGGGATGATCAGGTCATTGATTGAGAATGACAAACCACCCTGGAAAGCTGTACGGAAACCAAGTGTCTTGATATCATCAAGGAATTTCGCTGTTTTGGGAACATTGGTAATGGTAATGATATCGCCAATGATCTCGCGAAGATTTTTCTTGGTAAGCAATGCATTTACAAATCCAACTTCTTTTGGAACGTGCTGGTTAAACAATACACGTCCAACAGTGGTTTCGATCAGCTTAAGAGAGAGCATACCATCATCGCTACGAACATAAGTTTTCACTTTTATCCATGCGTGCATGTCAATTATCTTCTCATTATATGCAATGATCACCTCTTCTTCACTATAAAATGCTTTTCCTTCTCCCCTGACCAGCTGTGCTTCAGAAGTTTTCCTTCCTTTGGAGATATAATACAACCCGAGTACCATGTCCTGGGAAGGAAGGGTGATAGGTGTACCATTCTGGGGGTTAAGGATGTTGTGAGAGGCCAGCATCAGCAATTGCGCTTCCAGTATAGCCGCATGGCTTAAAGGAACGTGAACCGCCATTTGGTCACCGTCAAAGTCGGCGTTGAAGGCCGTGGTTACCAGCGGGTGCAATTGAATGGCTTTTCCTTCCACAAGTTTAGGCTGGAAGGCCTGGATAGATAAACGGTGCAGCGTTGGTGCACGGTTTAACATTACCGGGTGACCTTTCAATATATTTTCAAGAATATCCCAAACAACGGCTTCCTTCTTGTCAACCA
>CBIHLW010000022.1:0-14636 GCA_966210755.1 uncultured bacterium | reverse complement strand
ATTACCGCCACACCTTCAATGCACTTTAAGCTGCAGAGGACACACTGGAAAAATTAAAACAACATAAAGAACAATTCAATAAAGAGTTTGATTATTACCAGTTTCAGTTCAATGAACTTGAAGAAGCAGCATTCAGGGAAAATGAACTGGAAGATCTGGACAGGGATCTTAAGTTGCAGTCCAATGCAGAAGGAATTAAGACTGCACTTACCAAAACTTTTTATGAACTGGAAGAAAGTGAGGAGCCTGTATTGCGGCAACTTAAGAATATGATCACCGGCCTGCAGCACTATAGTGAAATGCTGGAGGATATTCCACCGCTTGTACAAAGACTCCAGTCCGTACATATAGAATTGCAGGATATTGCCGATGAAACGGACAGGATCAGTGGCCATATCAATTCGGATGCGGCTGAAATGGAAAGGATCAATGAAAGGTTGTCACTGGGTTATAAGATCCTGAAAAAGCATGGTGTAAAATCCACGAATGAATTGCTTGAGATCAAAGCAATGCTGAATGAAAAACTTCAGGCGGTATTGAATATTGATGATGCAATTCTAAGATCGGAAAAGGCATATACTTCGCTCAGGGATAAGGCTGCCCACGAAGCCGGAATTCTATCAGCAGCAAGAAAATCTAAAGTGTCATCACTGGAATCGCAGGTCAATAAAATGCTTGCACAGGTGGGCATGCCAAATGCAAAACTCAAAGTTGAAGTTCATGCAACCCAGCTGGGCTCAACCGGCAGTGACAGAATTGAATTTTTATTTGATGCGAATAAAACCAACCAGCTTCAACCGTTGAGAAAAGTGGCAAGCGGAGGAGAGTTGAGCCGTTTGATGCTTTGCATTAAATCACTTGTTGCCCGGTCAATGGACCTTCCCACCCTCATCTTCGATGAAATAGATACAGGCATTTCAGGTGAGGCAGCCAAACAGGTGGGCGTGATCATGAAAGACCTTGCCATGGCCCGGCAGGTGATCTGCATTACACACCAGCCACAGATGGCAGGAAAGGCCGATGCGCATTTCCTGGTTTACAAAACGGTAAAGGATCATACCATTACTACCGGCGTGCGTTGATTGAGTACTGATGAAAGAATAGTTGCAATTGCCAAAATGTTGAGTGGCGAAAAGCCTACAGCGGCTGCGCTGGAAAATGCAAGGGAAATGGTGATGAATTAGGAGTTTAAAAAATCAAATAATATTTTGGATCTGTAATGAGCCAGGCAATTAAAGACTTACTGGAAGCGCTGGAGTTATCACCTGATAATGTTCCCCTCAGGCTTCACGTTGCACAAATGATGCTGAATGCAAAAATGTATGCAGAAGCAGAAGAGCAATTCCATAAAATACTGGAGAAAAGTTATGGAAATAAAAAGGCCCAACTGGGTTTGGCGGAGTGCTATTACCATTTAAAAAAATATTCTGCAGCTTCAATTGTTTACGAACAATTGTATGATGATCTGGATGATCAGCAGAAGGTGTTTTATATTAAATGTCTTGTGAAGGGAAATGAAATTTCTGAAGCAATGGGCATTTACAAACAGGTGCTTCTGGGTAATCCTCACTTTTCAGATGAAGAGTTAGATGGAATATTAAGGGTTCCTTCCGCACCTGTTTCCACTGAAGAAGACCAGGAAGAAGGCCATTCCAGATTTTTTCTTGAAAAACCCGTTGAAAGGTTCAGTGATGTTGGTGGAATGAAAAAGGTTAAAGATGAAATTTCCATTAAAATTATTCAGCCGCTCAATAATCCCGGTCTGTACAAAGCTTTCGGTAAAAAAACTGGAGGTGGCATTTTATTATATGGTCCTCCGGGATGCGGTAAAACCTACATTGCCAAGGCAACTGCCGGTGAGATCAATTCCAGATTTATCAATATTGGGCTCCATGATATTCTTGATATGTGGATTGGGAATAGTGAAAAAAATCTTCACGATATCTTCGAACTGGCAAGGCGAAACAAGCCCTGTGTTTTATTTTTTGATGAAGTTGATGCCATGGGTGCCAGCAGAAATGACTTAAAGCAATCTGCCATGCGCCATGTCATCAACCAGTTTCTCAGTGAAATGGATAATGTAGGATCAGATAATGATGGCGTACTGATACTTGCTGCTACCAACGCGCCATGGAGCGTTGATGCCGCATTCAGAAGGCCGGGAAGATTCGACCGGATCATATTTGTTGAACCACCCGACGTTTCTGCCCGGGAAGAAATTTTAATTAGTCTTCTGAAGGACAAACCTGCAGGTGAAATTGATTTTGGAAAAATTGCCAGGTCAACCGCTGATTATTCCGGTGCAGATTTAAAAGCAGTACTTGATATTGCCATAGAGGAAAAATTAAGAGAGTCTATGGCTAAAGGAGAGGTGCAGGCAGTAGATACAAAAATATTGATGGCAGCAATAAAACAACACAGGCCTACAACCCTGGAATGGTTCTCAACGGCAAGAAATTATGCCCTTTATTCGAATGAATCGGGGCTGTATGATGATATTCTCAGATACCTGAAAATAAAAAAATAGACAATGGAAGTTGAAATGCTTTTGGAAAGAGGCGATATCCTAATGGAACAGGGCCGCTTTAAGGATGCGGAGAAAATGATAAAGCAGGCGCTTGAAAAGGAACCGGACAATGCAGATGCTTTAGCATTAATGGGCAGATGCTATATGAATAATAAACAAATTGATGAAGGTATCCGGATTGTCTCCAGGGCATTAGCCATTGACCCCAATAACAGTTTCTTTTTTTATTTATTGGGATTTGGATATTATCATAAAGATGAAAACCTGATTGCAGAAACCAATTTGAATAAGGCTATTGAGATAGATCCACTCAATGCAGAATACTTTGGACTGCTCTCCCTGGTTCTGATAGACCAGAAGCATTTTGAAAGAGCGCTTGATACTTCCAACAGTGGTTTGGCGCTTGACCCCAATAATATAACCTGTTTAAATGCGAGGTCAATTGCTTTAAATAAATTAAAACGGATTGATGAAGCATTCAAAACAATGGATTCCACATTAGCGCACGACCCTGATAATGAAGTTACGCATACAGTGGTGGGTTGGAATTTGCTGGAACGGGGAAACCATAAAAAGGCCCTGCACCATTTCAGGGAAGCATTAAGGATCGATCCTGATTTTGAAAATGCACGTTCAGGCATGAAAGAAGCCATGAAGTCAAGGATACTTCCTTACAAATGGTTATTGCAATATAGTTTCTGGATCAATAATAAAGGACGCAAATTGCAGGCTGTACTTCCAATACTTTTATATGTTGCTTTCAGGATCCTCATTGGTATTTCTAATGCTGGTAATACCAGTGAGCTTACCTGGATCCTAATAGCTACCTACATCCTTATTATAGTTACTTCCTGGACAATAGGTTCAATTGCCAACTTTATCCTTTTATTTCATCCAACCGGAAAATATGCGCTCAGCGCGGGTGAGAAATGGTCTGCCATAAATGTTGTTACCGTAATGATGATAGGCATATCCATTATGGGATTGTCTTCATTTACATCAATTGCAGATCAGACTGATTATGCGGATGGATTATTTTTTGCCGGAATGATCTGTCTTTCTTTAGCGCTCCCTCTGGGAAATATAAAATATCCGATTACAGCTGCACAGGGGTGGAGAGAATGGTATGGTGTATGTCTGGCAGGCCTGGGAATTTTATCTGTGCTTTTATTTGCAATGAATCCCGGAATGGGATCCGCATTATTTATTTTGTATGGTCTTGGTTTTTTGATCTACAACTGGACAGGCATTATTTCTCACTGATCAGTATTGTTATCAGCCTACAATGTTCTTTATCCGAAGGGATAAACCTTTATTTTTACACACCCAAAATCAATAGACATGTCAAATAATCTTTTAGCCGGAAAAAAAGGGATCATATTTGGAGCACTGGATGAAAAATCAATTGCATGGAAAACAGCGCTGGCCTGTCATGCCCAGGGAGCGCAGATCGTATTGACAAATGCGCCTGTTGCATTACGTATGGGTGAGATCAATAAATTATCCGAAGCTGTTCAGGCGCCAGTAATTGGTGCGGATGTTACCAATATGGAGGATCTCAAAAAATTATTTGAGGAATCACAAAAACATTTTAATGGAGGCGTTGATTTTGTACTTCATTCAATAGGTATGAGTCTGAATGTTCGCAAAGGGAAACATTATACAGAAATGAATTATGAATGGAATCAGAAAACCCTTGATATTTCTGCTATGAGCCTTCACAGGGTTTTGAAAACCGCCTGGGATATGGATGCCATCAATGAATGGGGTAGTGTGGTTGCCCTCACATACATTGCAGCACAAAGAGTATTTCCCGATTACAATGAAATGGCCGATGCTAAAGCACTGCTTGAAAGCGTGGCAAGGAGTTTTGGCTATCATTATGGAGTTAAAAAGAAGATCAGGGTGAACACAGTTTCTCAATCACCCACAAGAACAACCGCAGGTAGCGGAGTAAAAGGATTTGATGCTTTCGTGGATTATGCAGAAAAAATGAGTCCGTTGGGTAATGCAAGCGCTGAAGCCTGTGCAAATTATTGCGTTGGCTTATTCAGCGATCTTTCCCGTTATGTGACCATGCAAAATCTTTTCCATGATGGAGGATTCAGTTTTACAGGCGTTTCGGAAGGTGTGGTAAATCAAATGGGAAAATAAATTGATTGTATTATACAGGTATCAATAAAAAAATGCTCCTTTGAAAGGAGCATTTTAATTAGTCGTCATTCTTAATCAACCTACCGCGGCAAGCTTGCAGTGGGAGAATAAGAATGACATATTTTGAAGCCTCTGGCAATTAGCTATCAGCTTAAAGAGCTATTTGTTTTTGCATCATCATCTTGCGCAAATTAATCAATCCATAACGCATTCTCCCCAGTGCCGTGTTAATACTGCAATCTGTAACAGCTGCAATTTCTTTGAAACTCATATCTCCGTAATGACGAAGAATGATCACTTCCCTCTGGTCTTCGGGTAACAGGTCGAGCATATCCTTCACCCTGTTATAGCTTTGCTTCTTGATCATTTTGGTTTCAGCGCAATCATCAGCAAAGTTCAATACCTCAAATATATCCTGGTCTTCGGAATTTTTGATGGTTGGGGTTCTTTTTACTTTACGGAAATGGTCCACGCAAAGGTTATGTGCAATGCGCATGGCCCAGGGCAGGAATTTACCTTCCTCGGTATACCGTCCGCTCCTGATGGTATCAATGATCCTGATAAATACATCCTGGAAAATGTCTTCTGCCAGGTATTTATCTTTCACAAGAAAAAAGATGGAAGTGAATAATTTGTCTTTGTGGCGCAATACCAATACCTCTAATGCGTTTACATTCCCGGTATTAAACGAGTTAATCAACTCGTGATCGGACAGTTTGGATAATAAATTCATAAACTCCTACAGTTTAAGTGGTACAAGGATAATGGATAACTAAAGCGTCAATTAAATAAATAAATCGAGTAGAGTTTATGCTATAGGCGAAGAGTAGTTTATGTGGTTATCAAGTTTGGATTGTGCTATAAAAATAGAATTCTTTTTGAATTCACACAATATTTATTGTACCGATTCTCCATTTTTCTGCAAAAGAAGTGTTAACCCTTAGCAGCTAAACTATTTAGCAAACAATCCTATTTTTGCATGGGGATATAAAAAATGAAAGAAAAGGTAGCAAGGCATAAAAGCCAGGTAAGCGTTCCGGTAAAAGATGATTCTATATTTATTAAAGGTGCAAGGGTTCATAATCTTAAGAATATTGATGTCAGCTTCCCCAGGAATAAACTGATAGTGGTTACAGGTGTTTCAGGTTCGGGAAAATCTTCGCTTACCATTGATACACTTTTTGCTGAAGGTCAAAGGCGTTATGCTGAAAGCCTTAGTGCCTATGTGAGGCAGTTTCTTAACCGGATGGATAAACCCGACGTGGATTATATTAAAGGACTGGCGCCTGCCATTGCCATAGAACAAAAAGTAATAACACGTACGCCCCGGAGTACGGTAGGCAGCATGACTGAAATATATGACTACCTCCGTCTGTTATTTGCCAGGGCGGGCAGAACCTATTCTCCGGTTTCAGGAAGGGTGGTTAAAAAAGATGATGTGAAGGATGTACTGGATGCCATCCGTAAATTAAAACCGGGAAGCAGGGTATTTGTGCTGGCAGCATTCAAACAGCACAGGAACCGTAACATAAAAGAAGAACTGAATATTTTAATGCAGAAAGGCTTCAGCCGAATTTATGCTTCGCCCTTTTCCCGCTCACAGAAAGAAAATCCAATTGAAACAGGTGAGACCTACCGTATTGAGGAACTGAACGAGGACCCGGCACAATTAAAAAAAGCATTTAAATATCCTGAGAATATATATGTATTGATAGACCGGGTAGTTACAAAGCAACTGGATGAAGATGATGAACACCGGCTTTCCGATTCAATAGGTACGGCGTTTTATGAAGGTGAAGGGGATGTATATATTGAGGTTGATAGTGAAAAGATCCTTCATTTTAATAACAGGTTTGAATTGGATGGTTTGAGTTTTGAAGAACCATCTCCCAACCTGTTTTCTTTTAATAATCCTTATGGAGCTTGTCCTACCTGCGAGGGCTTTTCGCAGGTACTTGGAATTGATGAAGACCTGGTGATCCCCAATAAATTATTAAGCGTTTATGAAGGCGCCATTGCTCCCTGGAAGGGTGAGAAGCTGGGCAAATGGAAAGAAGATTTTATAAGGTCAGCCAGAAAATTTGATTTTCCGGTTCATAAGCCCGTTGCAGATCTGAGCGCGGAACATTACCGCATTTTATGGGAAGGCAACCAGCATGTTTATGGTATCAATGATTTTTTTAAAGAGGTTGAACAGAATTTATATAAGGTTCAATACAGGGTGATACTGAGTCGTTACAGGGGCCGTACACTTTGTCCGGAATGCCACGGCTCCCGGTTAAGAAAAGAAGCCCTGTATGTAAAAGTGCATGGTCACCATATCGGAGCGCTGAGCGAAATGCCCATCAGGGACCTCAGGGTTTGGTTTGATAAGGTATCGAAAGATTTCAGCCCATATGAAAAAGAAGTTTCCAAAAGGATACTGATAGAGATCAACCACAGGATAGATACCATGCTCAATGTTGGATTGGGATATCTTACCCTGAACCGGCTGGCTAATACTTTAAGTGGCGGGGAAAGCCAGCGGATCCAGTTAACCCGAAGTCTGGGAAGTAACCTTACCAATTCACTTTACATACTTGACGAACCATCCATAGGCTTACATCCCCGGGATACCTTCAATCTTATAAGGGTACTCAAAGAATTAAGAGACCTGGGAAATACCGTGGTGGTGGTTGAACATGATGAGATGATGATGCGGGAAGCAGATCATATTATTGATATGGGCCCGCTTGCGTCACATCTTGGCGGTGAGGTAATTGCCAGCGGCAATTATGATGCGATCATCAAAAATGAAAAAAGCCTGACCGGAAAATACCTGAACGGTGAATACAGGATAGAACCACCGGTAAAAGTTAGAAAATGGACAGATGCCATCATTGTTGAGGGTGCACGGCAGCACAATCTTAAAGATATTACAGTAACCTTTCCGCTTCATTTGTTATGTGTGGTAAGTGGAGTGAGCGGCAGTGGTAAAACATCTCTCATCAAACATATTTTATACCCAGCCTTAAAAAAAATGCAGGGTGATCCCGTTGATAAGGTTGGGTTTCACAGGGCCATCAGGGGCGCGGTTACATCAATTACCCAGGTAGAAATGGTTGACCAGAACCCCATCGGTAAATCTTCAAGGAGTAATCCCGTTACCTATATAAAAGCCTGGGATCATATGAGGGATCTTTTTGCATCGCAGGCCCTGAGCAAGATGAGAGGCTTTCAACCCAAACATTTTTCTTTTAATGTGGATGGGGGAAGATGCGATGCCTGTAAGGGCGAAGGGGAGAAGATCGTTGAAATGCAATTTCTTGCTGATGTGCACCTTACCTGTGAGGTTTGCCATGGTAAAAAATTCAAGGAAGAAGTGCTGGAGATACAATACAAGGGAAAAAATGTTTTTGAAGTATTGAACATGAGCGTGGATGAAGCCATTGAATTCTTTAAAGATGAAAAGGCCATATCAAATTCTATCCATCCGCTTGCTGAAGTGGGACTGGGATATGTAAAGCTTGGCCAGTCTTCCGATACGCTTTCCGGTGGTGAGGCCCAAAGGGTAAAGCTGGCATCATTCCTTGGTAAGGGAAAATCTGCCGGAAAGATCCTGTTCATTTTTGATGAACCTACAACCGGACTTCATTTCCACGACATCAAAAAATTACTTGCTTCATTTAATGCACTGATCAACCAGGGCCATTCCATTATTGTGATTGAGCACAATACCGATGTTATCAAAAGTGCCGACTGGGTAATTGACCTGGGTCCGGAAGCAGGTATTGACGGAGGCGATCTGGTTTATGAAGGAATTCCGGAGGGACTGAAGAAAGTGAGCACCAGCATGACGGGAAGATTTATATAGATTTCCGGATCCTGGAAGGCTGGTGTACTAAGGCCCGGATAATGGCTTATTGAAGCCCTTGCCGACTTACTCACTGATCCTGAAGTCAATCACCTTCATCTGAAGATTTTTCTCACCGTTCCATTCATTTTCATCAATGGTGAATACAATATCAATTGATTTGCCTGCCTCAAGCAGGGGAAATTTTGATGACATATTGAACCCGATACCTGTGATCTTGGTTACGCCCTGCTGAAGTACAAACCTGATATGGTTTTCTTTTACGATCTTGCTCCATCCGGTATTGTATACTTTTCTGGCCACAAAAACAGGTCGCAGGTTATCTGGTCCGAAAGGTTCCATCTGGCAGATGATATCATAGAAAGGCTTTTTAAGATCAGTTATTGTGACCTCCGCATCAATTACAATTTCCGGAATTAAAAGTTCAGGTGGCATTGAAGATTGCACCACTTCTTCAAATTTCCGGCAAAAAGCCTCTACATTACCTTTATCCATGGTCATGCCGGCAGCATAAAAATGACCGCCATATCCAATTAAAAGATCCCGGCACTGGTGAACTGCTTCATACACATTGAAACCCGGAACACTCCTTGCAGATCCTGCAACATAATCGCCGCTTTGTGTAAGAATTATTGTAGGCCGGTAATAATGATCAATAAGTCTGGATGCCACTATACCCACTACACCCTTGTGCCAGTGTGGCTGAAACAACACCGTGCTTTTCCTGTTTATCAGTATTTCATCGCTTTCTATAAGTGCAAGGGCTTCTTCTGTAATAGTTGAATCAGCTTCTTTACGGTTGGTATTATCTATATGAAGTTCTTCCGCCCACTTCAACGACTCTTCATAAGTTGGCGCCACAAACATCATCACTGCCTTTTTAGCATCATCCATTCTGCCGGCTGCATTTACCCTGGGTGCAATCATGAATACCAGGTTGGTGATATGGATCTCTTTTCCATAACCACTTAAAAAACTAAGCGCTTTAATTCCAAAATTGGGATTGTTATTGGCTTTTTTCAGGCCATAATATGCAAGTATCCTGTTTTCGCCGGTCATAGAAACTATATCGGCAGCAACCGCTGTTGCCACAAGATCCAGGTATTCATAGGCAACGGTTGGGGGTAACCGCATTTCCTGGCATAAAGCCGATATCAGTTTAAATCCCACACCGCAGCCACATAGATCTTTAAATGGATAGGCGCAATCATGTTGCCTGGGATTAAGGATGGCTACGGCCGGGGGTAATATCTCGTCGGGTAAGTGGTGATCGCATACAATAAAATCAATTTCCAGGTCTTTTGCATAACGGATCAGTTCAACGGATTTGATGCCGCAGTCAAGCGCAATAATAAGAGTATAACCGTTTTCTTTTGCGAAATCAATACCTGCCTTACTGATACCATAACCTTCACGGTACCTGTGGGGAATATAAAATTCAGTATCTGGATGATGTTGTTTAAGAAACTGGTACATGCAGGCTACTGAAGTGGTGCCATCTACGTCATAGTCTCCAAAAACCAGGATCTTTTCACCTGCAGAGAATGCAGAAAAAATTCTTTTTACGGCTTTTGCCATATCCTTCATCAGGAAGGGATCATGCAGATCCTTCAACTCCGGCCGGAAATAGGACTTTGCTTTTTCATAGCTGTCAATTCCCCGTTGTACCAGCATATTACATAAAACGGGGTGCACTTTAAGTGCTGCAAATAAGGCATCTGTCCTACCCTGGTCCACGGGGTGTATCCTCCAGCGTTTCTGAACACTCATTCGGGGCAACTTAATATTTTCTATCTGTAACAAAATTTACCAGGTCTTCAAATCCTTTTCTGATATCCGAATCAGGGAAGGTGCTTAATAATTGCAAAGCTTCTTTTTTATATAGTTCCATTTTGGATTTTGCATACTCAATTCCACCGTTTTTTTCTACCACTTCAATGATGTAATTCACCTTGTTTTTACGGGTATTCTCATTTTTGATGATATAAATGATCTTTCGCCTTGTTTCTTTATCTACATTATTTAAGGTATGGATGAGGGGTAAGGTAAGTTTCTTTTCCTTTATATCATTACCGGTGGGTTTTCCAACATCCTGGGAGGTATAATCAAACAGGTCATCCTTGATCTGGAATGCGATACCAACTTTTTCACCGAAGTTTTTCATGTCCAGGGCCATCCCTTCATTTTGTGAAGTGGACCAGGCGCCCGCGGCACAGGCGGCCGCAAGCAGGGATGCGGTTTTATTGGTAATGATTTCAAAATAGGTGGATTCATCCAGGTTGAGTGAACGTGATTTTTCCATCTGCAATAATTCACCTTCGCTCATTTGCCTGACAGCATCGGAGAGATACTTTAATATCTGAAAATCATTGTTATCCAGGGAAAGTAATAGCCCTTTAGCCAATAAATAGTCGCCTACCAGCACCGATGCTTTATTTTTCCATAAAGCATAAACTGAGAAAAATCCTCTACGTTCCATGGAATCGTCAACAACATCATCGTGAACAAGGGTAGCTGTATGTAGGAGTTCAACTAATGAGGCTGCTCTGTAAGTTGATTCATTTACCTCTCCACAGAGTTTTGCTGAAAGAAAAACGAACATGGGTCTTAGTTGCTTGCCCTTGCGTTTTACCACATACCGCATGATACGGTCCAGCATGGAAACGTTGCTCCTGACAGCTCCTTTGAACTTTTCTTCAAAGACCCTGAGCTCATGTTCAATTAAATTAACGGGTAGCTTCATTCGTAAATAGCTGGAAAGTTACAACTGCAAACCAATAGTTTGCACCATGTGGTACAAGAATTGCACGAATGGTGCTGGCAAAAATGTATGAATAACAGAACAATTGCTTGGAAATAAAATTTAAAAGTTTGGTAATTGTATGTCAAGTTATATTTTTGCCACTGATTAGGACATTGTTTTAAAATTTAATCAACAGTTATGGCAAGCAAAAAGTACTCTTTTCTGACAGGTTTATTGTGCCTGTTGGCGTCGTACGGTTTCTCTCAGACTACAGGAACCGGTTACGATGTGATGGATTCGTCCGTGGTCCCTTCCAAAAGAATGCCTCAGTATAGCAACTTCAAAGCAGGCGTTGAAAATTATCCGGCAAAACCTAGAAGCCAGTGGGAATTAGGTTTAAAAGTTGGTACGTTCAACATCAGCGGCGATGTGGCTTCCCGTTTTCCTTCTCCTGGTTTTGGCGCTCACATCAGGAAAGCCTTTGGATACGTATTCTCTGCTCGTTTAGAGTACATGTATGGTATCGCAAAAGGTTTGAACTGGTTGCATTCAGGAAATTACATGAGAAATCCGGCATGGATCAACAATGGATACACTCCAGGTGTGGACCCTTATGTAAATTACAACTACAAGACCAATGTACATGACCTGGCTTTGGAAGGTGTATTCACTTTGAATAACATCCGCTTCCATAAATCAAAGACAGGTGTTAACTTCTATTTACTTGCAGGTATCGGAGCCACCATTTATGAAGCAAGGGTTAATGCCCTCAATGGTACTGCAAAGTATAACTTCACTACGGTACCCCAGGGTACATGGGAAACAAGGAAAGATGTAAGAGATGACCTTAATGACTTAATGGATGACTCTTACGAAACGCCTGCAGAAAACCATGGTGTACGCCGTCCAAAACTTTTTGGAAAGACATTTAAGCCCGTAGGACATTTTGGTGGTGGTGTTGCCTTTAAGCTGAGCAACAGGTTAAACCTGGCGCTTGAAAACCGCTTCACATTTACCAATGATGATCTTCTGGATGGTCAGCAATGGGCTGAGCAGGTTGGTGGCAACCCTGTATTGACCCGTAACTTTGATACGTATAACTTTTTCTCTGTTGGTTTGAACATCAACCTTGGATCTAAAGCTGTTGAACCATTGTGGTGGCAGAATCCTCTGGATTATGCATATCAGGAAATTCGCAAGCCTAAGTACATGATCCTTCCAAAACCAGTTCTGCCTGATGCAGATGGTGATGGTGTAACTGACCAGTTTGACCTTGAGCAAACTCCGGCCAACACGCCTGTTGACTCTCATGGTGTGAGTCTTGATACGGATGGTGATGGTGTTCCTGACAGCCGTGATAAAGAGAAAATAACTCCAACCTATTGCCAGCCGGTAGATGCTGATGGTGTTGGTAAGTGTCCTGATCCTGAGTGCTGCTCAAAAATTCCTCCTCCTAATGAATGCGCAAATCAGTTAGGTGCATTACCAAGTGTAAGCTTCTCCGGAAGTTCTGCTAACCTGGATAATGATGACAGGGCATTGTTAGCTTCTTTAGCTGCACGCCTGCGTCAGAGCCCTGAGTGCCGCATTGTAGTTACCAGCTATTGTTCTTCTACTAAAGCTGAACAACAAAGAAGCTGGGATCGCGTAAATTCAGTGATCACTTATCTGGTTGAATCTGAAGGTATCACCAGGGATCGTTTCTACTGGCAGATTGGTCAGGAAGGTGGCGATTGCAACACTGTTGACTTCCGCGCTGCAACTGATGCTGATGCTGGTTTACCAACAACAGTTCCTAATCCGGGTCTGGGACGTTAATCCGGACTTGAAATAAATCGTAAAAAGAGGCTGTCTGAAAAGACGGCCTCTTTTTTTTGGTTCAGAGTCTAGAGTCAGGAGTCTTGAGTCAGGAGTCTTGAGTCAGGAGTCATGAATTCAAAGTTCAAAGTCGGTGAACTACTGTAGGAGAGGCTCTAGGAATTCCTGGGGTTGGATTTATTATTAGATGTATAAAGTTTCCCGGATAGGACTCCCGACTCCGAGGCTCCAGACAAAAGACTTTGAACTTTGAACGCCCGACTGCCGCCTGCCGCTTCACGATCTTTAATCTTTAAGCAATTCTTAACGGCCCGGACAACCAGTTCTTCCAATAAATCGGGAATATTTGCCTAAACTGATTAACTTTGCCAGCCTTTATGAAATTTCTTCCGCTGATTCTTCTTTCTTTTTTAATGCTTGGCTGTAATGGATTTAATAAGATCCTGAAAAGCAAAGACCATGAGTATAAACTTAAAATGGCCGAGCAGTACTATGCCAAGAAGAAATACAATTTTGCCCAGCAGCTATACGAAGATGTAATGCCTTTTTACAGGGGTACACCTGAATTTGAGGACATATATTATAAGTATGCTTATACTGCTTATTATCAGAAGGATTACCTGAATGCGGAAAATCTTTTTAAAACATTTTTGGAGATCTATCCCAACAGTTCAAAAGCTGAGGAGGTGGATTATATGAGAGCCTATACTTTTTATAAGCAATCGCCCAAGCCCTCACTGGATCAGACCAATACCATTAAGGCCATGGGTATGATGCAGACCTTCATCAATACCCATCCCGGATCTCCAAGAAACAAGGAAGCAGCAGAAATAATTGAGATCTGCCGTCGGAAACTTGAGATCAAAGACCACCAGGCTGCACAATTATATTATGATATCGGCCAATTCAGGGCAGCAGCAGTGGCCTTTAATACGCTTTTAAATAATTTTCCGGATTCGGATAAGGCAGATCAATACAAAATGATGGCTATAAAGTCTTATTTTGAGTTTGCTCAAATGAGTGTTGAAGAAAAGAAACCGGAAAGATTTGAGAAAGTAGTTGAAGAATGCAATGAATTTATTGACCGCTTTCCCGAAAGTCAGTTTTCAAAAGAAGTAGAACAATATTTAACCCAATCTCAAAACAACTTAAAAACTTTTACAAATGAGCCTGCTAAGAAGACAGCTTAGTACAAGCACCTCTAATAATATTGAGACAAGGGATGTAAATGGCCTGAAAAATAAAACAGGGAATTTATATGAATCTATTGCCGTAATTGCAAAAAGGGCAAACCAGATCAACATTTCAGTGAAAGAGGAATTGCATAATAAGCTTGAAGAATTTGCCAGCCATACCGATTCTCTTGAAGAGATCCATGAAAATAAGGAGCAGATTGAAATTTCAAGAGCTTATGAGCGCATGCCCAATCCGGCATTACTTGCCACCCAGGAATTTATTGACGAGAAAATATATTATCGTAGAAACGAAGAGCAGGATCTGTTTCAGTAAGGTTCTTCAATCAGATTGTAAGCGATCCGCCT
>CBIHLW010000021.1:0-14817 GCA_966210755.1 uncultured bacterium | reverse complement strand
AGTATCTAAGAAAGAAGGTAGCCTCGTAATTCCTTACGAGAAGTATGTTTTACCAAACGGACTAACGGTAATAGTTCACGAAGATCACAGCGACCCGGTTGTGCACGTAGATGTTACGTATCATGTGGGCTCTGCACGGGAACAAATTGGCAGGTCAGGGTTTGCACATTTTTTTGAACACATGATGTTCATGGGTTCTGAAAATGCACCGGAAAAACTTCATGATAAGATCACTATTGGTGCAGGAGGTGGTAATAACGGTTCTACTAATTTTGACCGCACCAATTATTATGAAACAGTTCCTTCCAATGCGCTTGAACCGGTTCTTTGGCTGGAAGCGGACCGTATGGGTTTTTTGCTCGATGCCGTTACCCAGCCAAAATTTGAGGTTCAGCGTTCAACTGTGAAGAATGAAAGAGGTCAAAACTATGATAACCGCCCCTATGGGCTGGTCTATGAAAATATCATCAGGAATCTTTATCCTTATGGTCATCCGTATTCATGGCCGGTAATTGGATACCTCGAAGATCTTGATCGCAGTAATGTAAATGATCTTAAAAATTTCTTCCTTCGCTGGTATGGTCCCAATAATGCAGTTCTTACAGTAGGAGGCGATGTTAGATCAAAAGAAGTGATCCGGCTTGTTGAAAAATATTTTGGAACCATTCCGCGCGGACCTGAAGTTAAACCTGTTGTTGTTGAAGATGTACAACTGGAAGGCAATCGTTACGTTTCTTATGTGGATAATTATGCAAAGCTTCCAAGGCTTACCGTTGTGTATCCTACCGTTCCGGATTTTCACAAGGACATGCCCGCCCTTGAATGTCTTGCAGAAATATTGGGACAGGGAAAGGCATCATTGCTTTACCGGAACATGGTAAAAAAGCAGCTGGCATTACAGGCCTACGCTTCCAGTGATCTCTCTGAACTTGCAGGTGTATTCAGTTTCACTATTCAGCCGCAGGCAGGTAAGTCGCTGCCGGAAATGGAATCCCTGTTAAAGGCAACACTTGATTCGTTTGAACAAAGAGGGGTAACAGATGAAGATGTTGCGAAATTTAAAGGAAGTCTTGAATCGGCACTGATCAATAGCCTTCAAAGCGTGCAGGGTAAGGTTACCCAGCTGGCTTATTTTGAGACCTTCACCAATAACCCTAATAAAATTTCCGAACTGCTTAAGATGTACACATCTCTTACAAAAGAAGATGTAATGAGTGCTTATAATAAGTATATAAAAAACAAACCGGCAGTGATACTGAGCGTGGTTACTAAAGGTAATGAGGCCAAGGTAGCCAGCGCTGATAATTATAAGATTGATTCTTCCGGCTATAAAGCGCCTGATTACGGATATGCCGGATTAAAATATGTGAAGGTCAGGGATAATTTCAACCGTTTGAAGCAGCCGGCTTCCGGACCCGTTCCTTCTTTAAAAGCACCGGAATTCTGGAAAAAAGAACTGCCCAATGGAGCAAAAGTTATTGGAACACAGAATACGGAGATCCCTGCGGTAACCATTTCTATCACTATCCCCGGCGGACACCTGGCCTCTGCCCATGATCTTTCAAAAGCCGGACTGTCCTCATTCTTTGTAAAAATGATGAACGAGGATACAAAGAATTATACCGCAGAACAACTTGCCATTGAACTTGAAAAAATGGGCAGCAATATCAACATCGGTTCAGGCATTGATGGCGTTACCTATACTGTTCAAACCCTGAAAAAAAACCTTGACCGGACACTGGTTCTATTGCAGGAAAAAATGTTTAACCCCAAATTCAGTAATGATGCATTTGAAAGGATACAGTCACAAACATTGCAGAATTTCAGGTTGCAAAAAGCACAGCCTTCAGCAGTGGCTTCAACTGTTTTTGCAAAACTGAATTATGGAGCGGAACATATTTTAGGCATCAGCCAGGAAGGCACGGAAGCCACCATTAAAAAGATCAGCCTGGATGATATAAAAAGTTATTACAACAATTATATGACATCGCAGGATGCATGTGTTGTGATAGTTGGTGACATCAGGCAGGAAGAGGTTTTACCTAAACTTACATTCCTGGATAAATTACCACGGAAGAAAATCAGTTTGCCTGCACCCGCCCCGGTTCCTGTTGTTGATAAAACAAAGGTTTACCTGGTAGATGTTCCGGGGGCAGCACAATCAGAATTCAGGATTGGTTATGCAACCGGAATGAAGTATGATCCTACAGGTGATTATTACAAAGCCTATTTAATGAACTATCCCATAGGTACCGGGTTTACAAGCAGGTTGAATCAAACCCTGAGAGAAACAAAGGGATGGACATATGGCGCGAGAAGTAGTTTTTCTTCTGATAAATATGGAGGGATCTTCTCTTTTAGTTCAGGCATCAGGGCAGACGTTACCGATAGCGCGCTTGCAGAAGTGATGCGCGAGTTCAATGATTACCGCCTAAATGGTCCTTCGGCGGAAGAAGTTGATTTTATGAAAAATGCAGTGGCACAAAGTGAGGCATTGAATTATGAATCAGCATTCCAGAAAGCAGCTTTCATCCGCAGGATACTGGAGTATGAGCTTTCTCCGGATTTTGTAAAAAAGCAAAACAAGATTTTGCAAAACATAACCGCTGAACAAATGAAAATAATAGCCGGTCAATATCTGGAACCTGCAAAGTTGAATATTCTTCTGGTTGGCGATAAGGAAAAGATATATGAAGGAGTGAAGAAGCTTGGATATGAGATCGTGGAGCTGGATGCGGATGGGAACAGGGTGGAAGCGAAGAAGGCATTTTAATATTGGTCTGGATATCCTGTTAAGTTGAAGTACCGTGAAGGCAGATGTGAAATAACGATGGTATTTTTAGAAGGTTGATTGGTTGACAGGCAGGGGTCAGTGTATTAGTTGATATGTTTCAGGTATACTTAGTATCAACTATTCACCTGGTCAACCTGTTAACATATCAACTTTAAACTACTTTTGCACAATGGAACGTAAGCAGGAAATACTACAGGATGTAGTTATAAAATTTGCCGGGGACAGCGGTGACGGCATGCAGCTAACAGGTACACAGTTTACCAATAATACTGCTATGCTGGGATCAGACCTGTCTACTTTTCCGGATTTTCCGGCCGAGATCAGAGCGCCTCAGGGAACACTTCCAGGCGTAAGTGGCTACCAGCTGCGTTTTTCCAGCGACAGCATTTATACGCCGGGAGATACCCTCGATGTTTTAGTGGCCATGAATGCAGCCGCACTGAAAACAAATATCAAAGCACTCAGGAAAGGGGGAAAGATCATTGTGAACACGGATGGATTTGATGCTAAAAATCTACGGCTTGCCAACTATCCCGATGGTGTTAACCCAATTGAAGATGATTCGCTTCAGGGCTATGAACTGATACGCATGGATATTACCAAAATGACCCGTGAAGCATTGAAGGATTATCAGATGGGAACCAAAGAAAAGGACCGGGCCAAAAACATGTTTGTACTTGGGTTTTTATACTGGATGTACGGACGTGATATGAATAATACCGAAAAATTCATCCAGGATAAATTTGCTAAAAAGCCTGATATACTTGAAAGCAATTTAAAAGCATTGCGTGCCGGTTATAATTATGGCGATACCACTGAAACCTTTACCACCCAGTACAAGGTGGAGAAAGCAAAAATTGAAGCCGGGTCGTACAGAAGCATAATGGGTAACCAGGCATTGGCTTACGGACTCATAGCCGCATCGGTTAAAAGCGGTCTTACCATATTTTTAGGAACCTATCCCATTACACCTGCATCAGATATTCTTCATGAACTAAGCAGGCATAAAAATTTTGGCATCAAAACCTTCCAGGCAGAAGATGAAATTTCAGGAATTACTTCAGCCATTGGTGCAAGTTATGGTGGCCATATTGGAATAACCAGCACATCAGGTCCGGGCATGGCATTGAAATCTGAAGCCATGGGACTGGCCATGATGCTTGAAATTCCACTTCTTATAATAGATATCCAGAGAGGCGGGCCATCAACAGGCCTTCCAACTAAAACGGAACAGAGCGACCTGCTTCAGGCCTATTATGGAAGAAATGGAGAATCGCCAATGCCCATAATATCGGCTTCTTCGCCAGCCGACTGTTTTGAAGTGGCCTACGAAGCAGTACGCATAGCAGTGGAACATATGACCCCTGTGATCTTATTGAGTGATGGTTATATTGCCAATGGAGCTGAACCCTGGAAGTATCCTTCCGAAGAAGATCTTCAAAGCATACATGTAAATTTCAAAACAGACCTGGGGCACGGTGAAACTAAATTCCAGCCTTATCAGAGAGATGAGAAGCTGGTAAGACCCTGGGCGCTGCCCGGTACGGCCGGATTGGAACACCGTATTGGCGGACTTGAAAAAGAGAACATTACTGGAAATGTTAGCTATGATCCTGAGAACCACCAGTTGATGGTAAAGATCAGGCAGGAGAAAGTAGATAAAATAGCCGATCATATTCCTGAACTGAAACTTGACAACGGACCTGTTGAAGGTGATGTTCTGGTATTGGGATGGGGCTCAACCTATGGAGTGATAAAGACCGCGGTTGAACAATTACTGCAGGAAGGGAAATCTGTTGCGCATGCCCATCTCCGTTACGTACGTCCATTTCCAAGGAATCTTGGAAGCATTCTGTCAAAATATAAAACAATATTGATCCCCGAGATCAACAATGGACAGCTCATTAAGATCATCCGCGATCAATACCTGGTTGATGCAAAAGCATACAATAAGATCATGGGTGTGCCAATTACAAAAACGGAGCTGGTGGAAGCGATTAAGTTGTATTTGTAAATTCAAAATGTAAAATTCAAAAGCCCGAGTTTGATGCTTCTATGTTTTTTACATCTTGAATTTTGAATTATCAATAATCAATCACCGGCGTGGTACCTCCAGTAGTTCCCGACATGCTATAGATGGCTGAAATGCCAAAAGCAACTACCGCCAGGATCATTCCCCACATGAATATGGTATAAGAGATCCTCAGATATTTATATTTGCGGGCCAGTACCACACCAAGGAAATATATATCCTTGATCATACTGTTATACAGGTATTCGCGGTCCTTCAGCATCTCATTCATTGCCCAGTTATATTCATCCAGCTGCATCCGGTGAAAGTTACCAAAGAACAAAAGGTTGGTCTTTTTGTTACGGATATCATCTTCAGTAAACTTTCCCTTGTTTACAGAAGGCCTGGTGGCAAGTATGGCGAAAATGATGGATAAAAGACAAACAGCCAGTAATATAACTGTAGGTATGATATATTGCGGATAAAAAGCTAACCTTGCTATCAATACCGTAAGTGAAATGGAAAGTATGATTGAATTCACGGAGATCATGATGTTTCCTTTTCCATCCGCAAGCGAGCTCAGTTCAAAATGGTTGTTGGAGGTAGTCCTGAACATGGTTTGAATCCCACGCTCCGTATTTTTTTGTTGTTGTTTAAGGTCAATATCAATTTTACTGCTCTCATATACATAAGGAAAGGTTTCTTCTGTTTCTTCTGGCTCGCGGTCTTTCTTTCCCTGTTTCTTTTTCTGAAGTAAAAGAAGGTTCTCATATTTTTTGGGTTCGAGCACTTCCTTTCCGTATTCAGTAAAATATTTATGATTGGAAAGGAACTCAATATTATTTTTCCTCCATTCTTTTTTATCGATCTTATGACCCAGAAGCGTTTCCTGCTCCTGTTTTAGTAATTGGTTACGGGCTTTAAAGTCTTCCGTAGCCAGATGAAAAAGGTCGGCGTCGCACAGAATCTTCTCAACCTGGTTTACTGGTGACTGAGGCATCCTTGTGGCCTGGATGCAGGAACCTACTTTTTGTATGACCTCTTCATCCACATGATGATCCCTCAAAAAGCCCGAAGCTATCCTGATGCTTTCTTCTTCGTGGCCGGAAGCGCTGCCAAGTGAATATCCCGTATCGTGAAACCATGCTGCAAGAATCAGGATAAACCGTTCAGCATCCTCCAGCTGGAAATGATCTGCTATCTGGCTGCAGGCCTGGGCAACATCTTCGGTATGATCGAGGTTGTGAAATACAAAACCAGGATCCACTTTATGGGTGTAAAATTCTGTAACATAATTACGTGCCGCGGATAAAATTTGTTCCTGGGTATCATTCATGTGGTGCGTTGTTTGATAAGTAAAAATATACCATGATAAAGAAGTTAATTCAAACTGAGTGCCCGCTTTGCCTGATAAGCATCGTTTGTGCTCTAACGTTACTGTCTGGCTGTGATCTTCAGAGTTATAATTCACCTTCAGGGTACGATCTTGAGCAACCCCAAAAATCTGAATTGGGAAAAGTTCTCAACGAAATCTCTGGTATCAGCTATAATTCCAATGATAGTTCATTACTGGCAATTGCAGACAGCAAAAAGAAAGTTTTCGAGATCAATCTTACTAAACAAAGGCTCAGGGATTATACCCAGGATATCATTGGTCCCGACCAGGATATTGAAGATATTGTTAATATGGAAACGGCTCTTTATCTGCTGAGCAGCAAAGGACTTATTTACGAAGTTCCGTTAAATAGCGGTAATGATACATCTCTTGTTCGTCCCTACCCCTTTTTCTCTACAGGCAAGAATGATTTTGAAACCATGTACTATGACAAAGATGCAAACGGACTCATCATTTTATGCAAGTCCTGCGAATCTGATAAAGGCTTTCAAAAAAGAAGCGCTTACCGCTTCGACCTGCAGTCAAAACAATTTGATACCACGGCCTATTATTCCATTAGTACCAATGAAGTAAAGGCCATGCTCAAGGATGAAGATGCCAAATTCGATCCTTCTGCTGGTCGAATCCACCCTTTAAATAATAAGCTCTATATACTTTCATCCGCAGGCCAGCTGCTGGTGATTGCCGATAAAAATGGCAAACCACTTGAAGCATTCAAATTAAACCCCGACGACCATCCTCAGGCAGAGGGCATTGCTTTTGCACCCAATGGTGACATGTATATTACCAATGAGGGCAAATATGGTTCACCAACCCTTCAGGTATTCAGGTACCAACAGGCTAAGAAAAAATAAACAGGCATCCATGAAACGATTTGTTATTTACTTACTTATTACACTATGCACGGTTACAGGTTTTTCCCAATTACCTGATACTACAGGCGTTCCCGATACCATCAACCAGCGCATTTTCCTTGTGGGTGATGCCGGTGAATTACAGGGAACAACCCATCCGGTTATGGACTGGCTTACCAAAAATGTAAACTGGGACGATGAGAAACATACGCTTCTCTTTCTTGGAGATAATATTTATCCCTATGGCCTGCCGCTGGAAGGCGACCCCACCTATGATATTTCAAAAAAGATCCTTGACTATCAGATCAATGTGGTAAAAGGTAAAAAGGCAAAATCTTATTTTATTCCTGGCAACCACGACTGGCGTAATGGAAAACAGGGCGGCTGGCAGCAGGTTTTAAATCAGCAGGATTATATTAATGGCCTGGAAGAAAAAAATATCGAGGCCTGGCCACACAATGGATGCCCGGGTCCTGTTGAAATTGAAGTAACCGATAAAGTGGTGATGGCCCTAATTGACAGTCAGTGGTTTTTGTATGTTCACGATAAGCCAGGTCCCGGTTCTAACTGCGACTCCAAAACACTTGAGGAATTTCAGGTTCAGCTGGCCGAAATTGCCAGAGCGCATCCCAATCAATTACTCATTGTTGCCATGCATCATCCGCCATATACCTATGGGGTACACGGTGGCGATTTTACCTGGAAGGATCACATATTTCCCCTAACGGCCATCCATCCCAAATTATACATTCCACTCCCGGTTCTGGGATCTGTTTATCCAATTACAAGAGGCATATTTGGTAATATCCAGGATGTAAGGCATCCGTTGTACAGAACCATGTCCAATACCATAATAGAAGCTATTAAGGACCATCCAAATCCTATTGTTGTGGCTGGTCACGACCATAGTCTTCAATATATCCTTAAGGACAGTATACCTTATGTTGTTAGCGGAGCTGGCGTGAAGTCAACAAGGGCTAAAGAAGCAGATGACCTTATTTTCTCTGATCTTAACCTGGGCTTTTCTGTAATAGAAGTGTGGAACAGCGGAAAAGTAGACCTCAAATTTTACAATATTTATAGTCCCGGTTTTGAAACACCAACATTTTCAACTCCACTGAAATCGGTTGTACAGGTTACCAGGCAGGCTACTATGGATACTACCAGGCCTGTTT
Source organism: uncultured bacterium (assembly GCA_966210755.1). GTDB lineage: Bacteria > Bacteroidota > Bacteroidia > Chitinophagales > Chitinophagaceae > Flavisolibacter. The sequence goes on along the minus strand of CBIHLW010000021.1, from coordinate 6,587 downwards.
TTGATTCGGTGGTGGTAGTTGCCGCTAATCCGGAACTGGAAGCAGGCTGGTTTAAAAAGTTGCTGGTAGGTGAAAATTACAGGGATGAATGGACCCAGCCCATAAAAGTTGAAGTACTGGATCTTTCAAAAGAATATGGCGGACTTACACCAACCAAACAGGGTGGAGGTAAACAAACCAAGAGCTTAAGGGTGGAAGATAGCCTTGGAAGGGAATGGTCACTGCGTTCAGTTGAAAAAGATCCCACGGCTGCCATACCTCCTGATCTCAGGCAGACTTTTGTAAAAGATCTGGTAAGGGATGGCATTTCAGCTTCTTATCCTTACGGATCTCTCTCAATGGAAACCTTTTCAAAAGCTGCAGGTATTCCATATTTGAAAAACAGGTTGGTTTACCTTCCCGACGATCCCCGGCTTGACAGGTTCAGAGCTGACTTTAAAAATATGATCGCACTGATGGAAGAAAGAGTGCCACCAGGCGTAGAAAAAACGGATAATACCGATGAAGTGGTGCTGAAAATGGCAAAAGACAATGATGACAGGGTGGACCAGAGGCGCGTATTAAAGGCAAGAATCCTTGATAATTTTGTTATGGACCTTGACCGTCATGAAGGACAGTGGGAATGGGCTACCAGGGATACGGGTAAAGGAAAGATATACTACCCCATTCCAAAAGACAGGGACCAGGTATTTTATACCAACCAGGGTCTCATTCCAAAATTTGCCAGAAAACCATGGTTTGCACCGGAACTTCAGGGATTCAGGGCCAACGCTATTAATATTAAAACCTTTAATAAGGCTGCACGCAATTTTGACAGGGCCTTCCTCAACCAGCTTACCGAAGAAGACTGGCGGAAACAGGTGGATAGTTTTCTGGTAACCATGACTGATGAGGTAATTGAAGAAGCATTGCACAAACAGCCTCCGGAAATTCATAAGTATTCAATGGATGATATCATCAGCACTTTGAAGGAAAGAAGGAAATACCTGGCCGGTGAAATGATGGAATACTACAGGTTTATTTCAAAAACGGTTACCGTAGTGGGATCCAACCAGCGGGAACTTTTTACCATACTCAAGAGTGATAATGGTTTTGTTAGGGTGAAAGTGAATAAAATTGATAAGGACAGTAATATTTCTTCGGTTATGTATGACCGTTTATTCGACCCTGAAGTTACCGATGAACTAAGATTGTATGGCCTGAATGATGACGACCGTTTTGAAATTTCCGGTGGACCAACTTCAATAAAAATAAGAGTGATAGGTGGTTCGGGTGACGATGTATTCACTAACACAGGCACAGGCAAGAGAATAAAGCTCTACGATGCTTCATTTGAAAAGAATGTGATCAATGGCGATTTCCGTGAGCATATAAAACCCGATCCGCAGGTAAACAGTTACAACCGGTTGAATTTTAAATATGATTTCTTCAACCCCGGATTCAGATTCGAATACAATATTGATGATGGATTATTTGTGGGATACGAGATCATGTATACCAAGCAGGGTTTCCGGAAAGAACCCCATGCCATGCGTCAGTATATTTCCGGAGCGCGTGCATTTAAAACAGGTTCCCTTCATTTCAAGTACCAGGCCGATTTTGTAGACGTGATCGGTACAAATGACCTGGTGATCGACGCAGATTTCAAGGCGCCGGTAAATGTTACCAACTTTTATGGCATTGGGAATGATACCCGGATAGATGAAAGTATTACGGATAAGGTTCAGTTTTACAGGGCGCGTTATAATATAATAAATGCATCTGCCTACCTGCGTAAGCAACTTCAGTCCTGGATGCGTATAAGTTACGGTCCCAGCTTCCAGAATTTCAATTTAGATTCTTCCGAGAATGTGGGACGCTATGTAACTTCTGCTTTCCCCGGTCTCAATAATTCGCAATTGTATGGTTCGAAATCTTACCTGGGTGCAGACTTCCGGCTGGATATCAATTCAAAAAATAACCAGGTCATTCCAACCCGTGGACTTTTACTGGATATAGGCGTGCGTCCCTTGTTTGGATTGAATTCACTTTCAAATAATGTGTTGCAAACGCATTTTGATATGCGTATCTATATGAGTCTTGCTTCCAGAACAAGGCTGGTGCTGGCAACAAGACTTGGCTGGGCAAAGAATTATGGGGATTACGAATTTCCACAGGCTATGTACCTTGGCCAGTCCGAAAACCTGAGAGGTTACCGTAAACAAAGATTTGCGGGAAGAAGCATGTTGTATAACAATACGGAATTAAGGGTAAGGTTATTTGATTTCAATACCTATTTATTCCCCGGTTCCTTTGGTATACTTGCTTTCAATGATGTAGGAAGAGTATGGGCTGATGGAGAAAAATCAACTGACTGGCACGTGGGATACGGAGGTGGAATATGGTTAGCTCCTATCAGAAGATTTGTAATAGCCGCCATGGTGGCACATTCCAAAGAAGAAAAACTAATGCCCAGAGTAACCTTTGGTTTCCAGTTCTGATAAAAGGAGGGGGGACATGCCACCGGCATGTCCCCCCTATGTCCATTAGCCATGCGTTATTTTCTCAGTAATTGTTCCGAAGTTGTTTTTGATAATTGAACCTTTGGAGTAACTTCCTCATCGAGGTTTATATCAACCCTTATTGCTTTCAGGCCGCTGATACCCTGGGTGTCTTCCAGTTCAAGGTGTTCAATGGTATCACCTAAAAGTTTTTCATTCTGTAAAAATTCAACATAGCTCAAATACTCTTCCAGCTCCTTTGTTTGGGAATACACTATAGCTACTGTACCCGGTTGGGTAAGCCTTTCTTCACTTTCCTTGAGATGAACTTTATCAATTCTTTTTTTAATGATCTCGTAACGGATGTTATACGCTCCGTCCACGTCGAACTTTCTTTCTTTCCTTCTGAAACTAATGGAAAGCGGGATGGAATGGGCAAGTATCAATTGAGTGGTTTGTAAGGGCAGGCTTAATCTTTTTTCCAGTGTATGTGCAATGCGGGCAGCCCTGGTCAGTAACCTTAGCTGCCATAGTTTGAGGTTGCGGACATACATTTCGTTAAAAGGTTTGTTTGGAGATAGCGACTGGCCTACATAAATATTGAATTCAATACCGTCTGTTATATACCGTTCAAAATAGTGAGGGTACACTTCCTGTGCATCTTTTTGTTCCTGGTCTACAAACCTGTCCAGTACATCGTTGATCCTGGTAATGCTTTCTTCAAAATCCCTCCTGTGATGATAAACCACTTTGCGTTGCGGGTCCAGCGCTGAAAAATATTGGTCAATCCATTTTTTTAATTCCGGTTTCGAATGACGTAGGTTTTTAAACATGGCATCCAGGTCATTATCCAGAAATTCATAGATCAATAATTCATCATCGGAAAGCAGGGAATCTGATACGGAGGCTATATATTTTTCAATACGGAAACTGGTTTCATGCAATAAAGGAAATTGCATGATCCTTGATGCCTTTTCAAGAACACCCTTTGCTAAATTCAATTGTTCCAGCAGGTCTAATTGAATGGAATGATTTCTTTCTGTAGATGAATTCCTTACATCGATGGCTGCGTATAAGGGAAATACATCATCAAAAGTTATGTTTGGCATTTTTGCCAGCTCACTCACCTGCCTGTGCTGCAAATAATTAAAAGCAGCTTCTGTAAATTTCCATTCAACCGCAGGCTGGATGGCGGTAAAATGTTCTTTGATCATCTTATCTACCTGCAATTCCATCGTTTCACCGCTTTTTTCAAGCGCCAGGGTAAATAACTGTATGGCAGGGTGAATACTTGCCAGGTGATGCAGCTGTAATTGTCCTGCTTTTATACTCACAATCTCAAGCATTCCAATTAAATGTCCTTTTTCAGTTGTAAGCGGACAAAGTATCAGGCTTTTTGCCCCCAGTTCATAATAATATTTTAGCAAACGGTTGTTTACAGTACTGGCAGAATTTAATATTTCGTACAGAATGCACTGGTTGTTTTCTTCAAATACCTGTTTGCATAGTTCACTGATCTCGTCCTTGGCTTTTATTACTTCATCAGTTTTGAATAACAGGCTGTTTTTGTAAAGAGCTTCGGTGTAGAGATAATACCCATTCATCTTAAAGAAAGGCGTAATGCCTATCTGTAAATTTTTTAAACCGATCAGGCTTTGAACATGTTGTTGCAATTCATCATAAACGGTAACATCAGAAAATGAATTGATATTAAGTAAAGCGGTTTTTATTTCAGTGATCACCTGCTCCTGTGTTACATCATTCACTTCAATTACAACAAGCCCTTCAAACTGGAAATTTTCCAGTGGCAGTATTTCTTTTAATTCTTCCAGGTCAAGTGTTTGCTGGGGAATAAAGTCCTTTGGCAGCGTGAAGTTTTCATTTATTTTTCTTACCTCAACGAACTGTGAATTCATTTTAAGATCATAATACCTGGTAAGACCGCTTTTATCCTTGTATTTATGAACTGAACTGACCATTGCAGGAACAGGATGATTATAAAATTTTGTAAGAAGAAGGCCATATGCATGGCTAACATTGTTCTTTCCAAGGTCTATGCTTGTTTGTTTATCGGACAGTGAAACGGTAGCGCTGTTCTTCAAAAACAATTCATTGAAAGCGGGTGAAGCATAAACAGTTTCCGGACTATATGGAAGTGCAATGGCATAAATACCCTGGTTGGAAGCGGTGGATGGTGGAAATATGGTAGATAAAAGCGTTTCTACCAGTTCTGAATCCTTTTCTACCAAAGAAAGATCCTTCATCGGTTGAAGCAATGCAGGTTTTGACTCAAGTTCGCTTATCAAACCCTGGTACAACCTCTTGGCGCCGGGTTTACCCTCCGCGATCATCTTTTTAAGTACTGCAACGAGAGGGGATAGTGATAATAAACTGGTGAATGGCATCTGGAAACATTTTGGTGGAATATTAAATATGAAATATCGAACACTATGATGAATCAACCAACGAGCCAAAAAAGCAGGCCCGGCCAAAAAAAGCGGATAAGCGGCCGGGATCGAAAGAAGCTTTTAGGGTTCAATATGCACTCATTCAGGGCAGGTTCTGCATGAGAAGACCGGGATGGTATGCATAACCCTAAAACCATATATGCAAAAAGGAATGCGGATACCAAATGCATAATCCGGAACCGTTTGACGTTCAGAAAGATGTGGTTTGACTTTACCCGAAGTTTATATATAAAGCTCCGGCCTTGCCCCAAAAACCGGATCCCGTGCTGGTAATAGACCATTTAAATACAGGTTGCTCGTTACATAAACAATGGGCAATAAATAGATCCTTCAGGCAGGTAGCCCAGTTACAAACGGACCATATTTTTTGCAAATTGATAAGTTTAATTAGAACCAGCTGCCTGCTTTTTTACAACACTGTGGTAATATTTACACACAGGCTTCAGGCCGCACTCAGAACATTTGGGATTTCTCGCAACACAGATGTACCGGCCATGGAGTATAAGCCAGTGATGAAATTTATGAACAAGCTCAGTGGGTATATATTTTACAAGCTGCAGTTCGGTTTGTAAAGGATTTTTTGCGTTCACCGTGAGGCCTATCCTGGCTGAAACCCTGAATACATGGGTATCTACAGCCATATTGGGTTGTTTGTCGATCACAGAAGTAATAACATTTGCTGTTTTCCTTCCAACACCGGGTAATTGAACCAGTTCCTGCACCGTCATGGGAATCTGGCCATGAAACTTTTCTGTTACAAGTTTAGCCATGCCCAGCAGGTGCCTTGATTTGTTTCCAGGAAAAGAAATGCTTTTGATGATGGCGAAAACATCATCATATAATGCGGAAGCAAGATGCTGTACCGTGGGGTATTGGGCAAAAAGGGCAGGTGTGGTCATGTTCACCCTTTTGTCGGTGCATTGAGCGGAAAGAATAACAGCAACCAGTAATTCGTAGGGGTTTCCGAAAATAAGTTCTGTTTCGGCTTCGGGTCTGGTTACTTTAAAATAATCTATAACGGCAAAGAATCTTTCTTTCCTTGTCATGGGTGGTTAGGTGAGAGATTGATCAACTTTTCAACTGGTCAGATATCAGCTAGTCAACTCCACACCACTACTTAATTACTTCCTGCTCCCTGCCGTGCCTCAAAATATTGAGAACAATTTCAGTACGGGGCGTTACAGTAATTGAATTAAGTCTTTCCATGGAAGTTTTGATAACAGCTAATTTTTCTCTTAGCGTCCAGTCTTCTTCCAGTGCTTTTTCAATGGCGATGGTGGCTTCAGTGGTTGTTTCCTTATACAAATAAAGAATCAGATCCTCTGGTGAATAATTGTGCATAATAACCAATGATTCGTAAATAATATACAACGGGTTCTTTCGACAAAATTGTCCGTTATTAAACGAATACTATTAAAATCTTATTGCATCGGGCAGCCTATTTCTTATTACTTAACTGGATGAGAAAGAGATCTTCATTATCTTTTTTCATCAGGTAGGTTTCCCTGGCAAACTTTTCAATAGCTGAAGCGTTGAATTGCAAGGCTTTAGAGATATTGCGATTTTCTTCGATCTGCCTGGCAAAATAAGCTTTGCTGGCTTTCATTTCTTTCAGTTCACGCTTCCTTTCCCATTGGGT
>CBIHLW010000020.1:0-15198 GCA_966210755.1 uncultured bacterium | reverse complement strand
CCTTGATATTATCACCTTCAAGCAAACGCAGTATTGGATCTTTGATCCTTACCTGGAGCGCTTTCATAGATGGATTATCAAGAGTTGAGTTGATGATATAACTGCTGAACATACGGCTTTCAAATAATTCTTCCCATGTCATACGGCTGGCACCCATGTTCTTTGAATTATAAACACTGTAATTAGCCAGGGTGGGACGAAGGTCAGGGTAATAGATCCAGAACATAGGTTCCACACCTCTTTCTCTTTTAGTTCCTTCGAAATAAACGGTTTTAACCGGGCAGATACCAATGATACGGCTGAATAAACGGCTTGCTTCCCTGTCGAAGACCCACTCTTCCTTGATCCTGATCTTCATTACATCATTGGGATTAAACACCTTGGGAGTAACAACATATTCAAGGATCTTGGTAGGATCGTTTATGTCGGTTACTTTACTGGTATCAGCTCCACCACCACCCATTGCGCTGTTCACAGCATCGAGGGTAAGAGGCTGGGTAAAACGGTCATCAGCAAATGCAAGTACTTTACCGGTTCTTACAGCATTCAATAGAATAGCAATGAATTGCTGGTCCCCATTAGATTCTTTACCTGCATAGCGGAAGGTCTGGTTCATCTTTTCCCTGAGGTCAAGGTCTCTCCATACTTTTTCAGCATACAAGGCATCATCCCATCTTAGGAATTCATAGTCCAGAGGAATAACCTGGTTATTTCTGTTGGTGTCGGCAGCAAAAGCGCCCTCCTGTCTTAATGACCTCCTTACGGTGGTATCAAGACCTCCACCTGCGCTGCTGTCAACCCTGATAGGAATATTTCCATAAGGATTGTAGTTCACAGGAGGATTGGCATTGTTATTCTGCTGCTGTTGCTCATTATTGGTAGGCGGCGGGGTATTACCACGACGGCTCCTGTTACGGCCTTGTGCTTCAGCATCGGCAGCCATAAAAGTTACAACCAGGGCAACTAAAGAGAATTTTATGAAAGTACGTTTCATCTGGAACGTTTTAATTGATATTATAAAGTAATGAAGGCAGTTTCATAGACCTTCCCAAACCTGACGCATGGATATCCTCAATAGTGATGATATCGCCTGATCTCAGGTTTCTTATGATCTGTTTGGCACGGTTGGAAAAAGCATTACCATTAACTTTTTCTCTGATAAGGTCACCGGTTTCAGGATCATTGGTTACGATCTCATATCTGGTTACGGTATACCTGATATCAAGTGGGAAGTTTTCGATAAAGGCAGCTACCCCTGATTGTGCAGCAAGTGTTCCCGCATTTACATAGGCACCAGACTTTTGTCCACCTACTGTAGCTACAGGTTCGGGCATATTTCTTACACGGAAAGTAATGGCGCCGATGGTTTTTCCGTCGGCAGATGCAGTGATGATACACTTATCCGATTGCTGGCTAACATTTACGGTCCACTTTCCATTAGCAGTTTTGCTGATGGCAGCACCGCCACCACTGGCAGAGATACTGATCTTTTCAGCACCAACACCACCACCGGAAACTTCGATCTTATTTGGATAACCGATATACAGAACGTTCATTTCAGGTAAGGCAATAGCCGCACTTGACTGACCAACTGTATAAGAAACCTGCTTGGTAATATTTTTTGGATTTCCATCCTGGTCCTTATATGCAATATTTACAGTGATGGTTTTTTCACCACTGCCCTGCGCTGTTGTTTTATAAGTAGCCATACCATCTTTCACTGGCAAATTTGTTCCGCCAATTGAAATCTGAGGCGGTATTTCAGTACTGAAGGCACCAATACCGGCACTGATCTCCAGTTCCTGACCCGGCATCAGGTAATTTGAATTCTGACCAACGATAGGAACAAACTGGTTGAAACGTACTTTAACGGCACCCACTTCTTCGTGGATACGCGCTACTACACGGTTCTCAGCTGTTTTAATATCGTTCTGGAATTTAGAAAGCATGGTTGTTGCCGCTACAGTAGGAACCATTCTGAAGTAAACAGATTCCCAGGTATCATTCGCCTTATTTTTTGTAGGCGGAACACTCAGGTCAATTTGCTTAAGATAGTTATTGATATCCTTGGTTAGAGATGGGTCGATCTTGGCCATATCGGCTTTGTATTGGGCAAGCTTATTATAAAGCTCTTTACCCTTTCCCTGCTCTACCATGATGCGGGTAGCAATATCCTGGTTATCTTCCTTGAAAGTGGAATCAAACTCGTTTTCTTTAGTTGGATTGAAACCGGCTTCTTTAAGGATCTGCGATTTCAGTCCATCGATATAATTATTTAATGCAGTAGTTAATTGAATGGCCTGTTTAGCCTTTGGTTCCCATAAAATGGCTTTTTCCCTGCTTTCAGGTTCATTCTTTTTGTCCTCGAATGACTCCATGATCGTTTCAGTGGAAGCATTTATGGTTGAATTTGTAGCCACCAGACTTCTGTCTACAGTTTTGAAGGCATTGAGGATCTCAGCTGATATATTAAGTGCCAGCATGGCTGTAAGCACCAGGTACATCAGGTTGATCATCTTTTGCCGCGGCTCTTTAGGTAGAGACATATAGGTTCAAATATTTTAGTCGCTTTGAGGTAATGGTTTTTCTGGATACATAACGGTTAGTACAGATATTTATTATCTGCCTTGCATAGCACTGAGCATATTGCCATAAATATTATTCAGGCGGCCCAGGTTATTTGCCAGACCAGATACCTGCTCCTGTACTTTTTTAGCATCTTCGGCAGTACCCATCATAACATTTGAAGCTTCTGCAAGTTTACCGTAGAACTGGTTCAGTGATTTCAGGTGGTTGTTGCTTTCCTGAAGTTCCAGTTCATATATTGTATTGAGAGAAGAAAGATTTTTTGTTAAAACCTGGATCTGGTCGTGGAAAGCTCTTGCACTTTCAGAAGCCGTATTGAATGCACCAACAGAATTGGCTGCACTTACATAAGCATCTTTTACACTTGACAGGGCCTGGGTAACTTCTTTTGTTTTTTGAGTATAATCACCTGTAGCAGCTACTACATCAGTGATATCATTCATATTGGTAATGGTGGTATTCAGCTTTTTGAACCCTTCTCCCAGTCTGTTAAGATTGGTTGGAGTGATATCTGCAGCCAGCATAGCCTTGTCCAGTGATCCTAATACATCGCCAGGTGCTGCAGCAGGTGCTGCATGAGCATGGTCATCCACAGCTGGATATTTAAGATAAAGGATACCATAAACAAGGAATACGAGTGCTTCTGTGGTCAAACCGATCTTGAGCCACATGTCTGCATCTGGTGAGTGTAGGATCTTTCTTAAAGCACCCCAGATTACGATCGCTGCTGCGATGGATACGAATACGTCTACTATTTTGCCTACTTTAGCGGGAATAGCTGCTGCCATAAAAAATTGAATTTTAAAGAATGGTTGGTTATAAAAAAATTATAGAATAGCCTAAAAATGGAGGTTCCGAAGAACCTCCTGTTTTTAATATGTTTGTATTACTTACGTTTACTTGTTGGTGCTGGTAAATCGATTACTGTACGGAAACCGTTATAAGATTTAGTTGAATCCTGATACTCGTAAGTACGGGTTCCTGTTTGAAGATAATAACCCACGTCCTTCCAGCTTCCGCCGCGAATTACCTTGCGCTTCATTTTGGGAGGATCGTCTTTTTTGGCATTCCAGCGAACATCAGGGTTCATGTCGTGCTGAAATGTGTAAGAACCTTCGTAGAAGATAGATGAGGTCCACTCTGCTACGTTTCCGCTCATGCAATACAGACCATAATCATTAGGCCAGTAGGCATCGGCACGTACTGTATAGAATCCGCCATCTTCCGGATAATTACCACGGCCGGGTTTGAAGTTGGCCAGCAAACATCCTTTTTTATTTCTCAGGTAATAATTACCCCATGGGAACATTGATTGTGAACGGCCGCCGCGGGCTGCGTATTCCCACTGCGCTTCTGTAGGCAGACGGAAATCAGACTCCTGTGCTCTCTTTTTGGAATCCAGCCATGAATTCAGGTACTGGGTTCTCCAGTTACAAAAAGCCTCAGCCATTTTCCAGTTCACACCCACCACCGGATAGTTTCCGAATGCAGGATGAGAGAAATACCTTTTGGTCATCGGCTCATTATAAGAATAGGAGAAATCACGGATCCATACAAGCGTATCAGGATAAACGCCAACCGGGAATCTTTCAATGAAAGATGAACGGGGCTTGCTTTCATTTCCTCTTTTAGCGGCTTCCTTCAGGTCAAAACGCTCAACCTGGTAAACCAGCTTTGCAGGGTCGATCTCTTTCTTGCCGAAGATGCGATCTTCAGGAGGAAGAATAAGATCAGACATTTGCTCGAGTACTTTGGGATCGTTCCATTTTACCGTTTTCATTTTTGCCCAGTCAACGTGCTCATTGCCGTCACCATCAGCTTTTACATAGCCCATCTTTTTGGCAGCAATTGAATCCCTAACCCAGTACACAAACTGACGGTACTCATTGTTAGTGATCTCTGTTGCATCCATCCAGAAGCCACTGATTGAAACGGAACGGTTACGCGCACTAAAGGCATATGCAGGATCTTCATCACTTGGTCCCATATGAAAGGTACCTTGTGGAATGAATACCATGCCCGGAGGTTTTGGTAAAGTATAGCGACCTCCCGGTGCGATACCATGAAGCTGGCCATCATTAGGCAGGCTTCCTCCTTTGTCTTTTTTTCCGATGATTCCGCAGCTTGCCAGCATAAGCATAGCCAGGGCGGATAAAGTGTAGTAATGGTTTTTCATTTTCATACTCGAGGGTATTGGGCAAATATAACGTTTTGAAATAAACGCTGACACAAGGTTAAAATTATTTTTTCTCATTTCCAAGTACCAAAATGTTTTTTCGGCGTATCAATAATAACGGCCTTTTACAGCTGCTTATTGTACAGTATTTTAAAATTTATTTCTTCAATAGCAAGCTTACGAATTCCTGTAAAGTACTTACAGGCTGGCGGCAGGAGTAATTTTCACATAAGTAGATCAGGGTTTTACTTGATTTTGCCTTATCCGCTAAGAGAGGGTACCTGGGTAGGGAGATTTCTGACGCCAATGCTAATTTATGGGAAATATAGATGCCGAGTATTTTTTCCAGGTAAATTTCCCATTCTTTTCCCAGGATCGCGATCTCTTTTGTTCCTTTTATCATCTCAAAATAAATGTTCAGCCATGCCCCGAATGAAGTTGGATATTTAATAATTACATCCGCCAGAGAACTTATCATCTGCTCACTCCTCTCCTTCCATAATGGTTTATCAAGCAAAATACCAAGACGGTAAAGATTAGCCGCCATCGTGGAATTGCCTGAAGGAGTGGCACCATCATATATTTCCTTCTTTCTGATAGGAATATCATTCTGACCCTGGTGTGTGAAAAAAAACAAGGAAGATGCTTTATCAGTAAAATGTTCCTCAACTGCCTGGGTGAGGCCTGCTGCCTTATCCAGGTAGGTAAGCTCCCCCGTAACCTGTGCCAGTTCTATCAGCGCGGCAATCAAAAAACTGTAATCATCCAGAAAAGCCGGCTGGGTGGCCTTCCCATCCTTCCAGGTATGATGCAGCAAACCACTTCCTGCCTGAAATGACCTGAGCAGAAAATTCATATTTTTCTCTGCAAGCCCGCGGAAGCGCCTGTCGGAGGTAGCCGCATACACCTTTGAAAGGGCCAGGTTCATCAAAGCGTTCCATCCAAGAATAATTTTATCATCCAGCTGAGGGCGAATTCTTTCTGCCCGTGTTTCCATTAATTTCCTCTTGCCCTCCTTAATAATTCCTGTTAGCGCTTCTTCTGTAATATTGAACTCATTGGCCACTGCCTTTAACGGCCTTAAAACCCGGAGAATGTTTTTCCCCTCCCAGTTTCCTTTATTGCTGATATCAAAATAAGCGGAGAACACACCCGCATCTTCTCCAAGCAATTCATTTACCTCATTCTGATCCCACACATAGAATTTTCCCTCAACTCCTTCACTATCCGCGTCAAGCGCACTGTAAAATCCCCCTTCCTTATGCATCAGTTCTCTTTCTGTAAACCCAATGGTTTGTATTATGGCATCCAGATAAAGTGGATCCCGGGTGATCTGGAAGGCTTCGGCCATCGTTAAGAGTAATAAAGCATTGTCGTAAAGCATCTTTTCAAAATGAGGTGCCAGCCATTCAGTATCAGTTGAATAACGGGCGAATCCCCCGCCTGCCTGGTCGTATATCCCACCCCTTATCATCTTATCCAAACTCAGTCTGGCCTGTTGTAAGGCCTCCTCATTTTTTTCAAGATGTGCATATCTAAACAGGAAATTAATGGTAAAGCTTTGGGGAAACTTCGGTGCTTTTCCAAATCCCCCCCATTCCCGGTCTGCCGTTTTCATGATGTTTCCAAATGCTTCATGCATCTTGCTCAATTCATACATTCCGCCGGAAACGGATGATGCTCCAAAAGCATTTGAAACTTCCAGGTGATGGGTAAGGTTGTCGGCCTGCTGTTCAATTTCATTTCTTTTCTCCCTGAAAGCGGAAGAAACGCCCAATAATATTTCTGTCCAGGAAGCCCGGTTGAATGCTCTTGCAGGTGGAAAGTAAGTTCCGCCGTAAAATGGTTTGCGGGCAGGTGTGAGAAATACATTCAAAGGCCAGCCCCCGCTTCCTTCAATGGCCTGAACCGCATCCATATAAATATGATCAACATCCGGTCTTTCCTCGCGGTCAACCTTGATATTTACAAAATGCTCGTTCATTATGGCTGCCACTTCCGGATCTTCAAAACTTTCCCTTTCCATTACGTGACACCAATGACAGGCGGCATAACCTATGCTAACCAAAACGGGCTTGTTCTCAATTTTTGCTTTGTCAAATGCTTCCTCTCCCCAAGGATACCAATCCACAGGATTATGCGCATGTTGAAGTAAATATGGACTGCTTTCCCTGGCTAGACGGTTGGGCATGTTGAAAGATACTGCAAAAACAAAACCCCGGTTGTACCAGGAGGTGAGTGTTAAAGAATATGAACCTGGAGTTTATTATTTCTTCTTTAACTCTGCCGACAGGAATTTTTCGAGGGCAGCCACCATGGAAGGGGCCTGGGGTTCCGGAGCCTTTATGCCCAGTTTAAGCCCGGCTTCTTCAATTGCTTTTGAAGTATTGTTACCGAATGCACCAATCACAGTGCCGTTTAGTTTGAACTTGGGAACATTATCGAATAAGCTTTTTACCCCACTGGGTGTAAAAAAGCAGATCACATCATATTCGTTTTTAGTAAGTACATCCTTTACATCACAACTGGCTGTACGGTACATGAAGGCAAGTGAAAAATCGCAATTGTTCGACTTAAGCCAACCTGTAATTTCACTATCCTGCTGGTTTTCCGAACAAACATACAGCAGCCTTTCATTGCTCTTATGCTTATTGATCACATCAAACAGGCTTTTATTGCTGCCATCAGCGCCATAAAACACCTTTCGCTTACGGTATAATATAAATTTCTGGAGATAAAGGGCCACAGCTTCCGTTATACAGAAATATTTGGTATCCTGTGAAACACTCACTTTCATTTCTTCACAAACCCTGAAAAAATGATCAATGGCATTGCGGCTGGTAAATATCACGGCAGTATGGGCCTGGATATCAATTTTTTGTTTCCGGAAATCTTTGGCAGGGATAGCCTCAAGCCTGATAAACGGATAGAAATCAAGCTCCACATTATATTTCCTGCTCAACTCGAAATACGGCGATTTATCGCTGTCTGGCCTTGGTTGAGTAATCAGGACCTTTCTTCTATTTGACTCCGCTTTAGCGGCTTTCCCCCCGTGTTTTACCATATTGTGGTTCGGCTAACGTTGTGCAAAGTTAAGAGGTTTCCCCTAAAAACCTAAACAACAGTTTGTTAATCAACAGGAGAGGCGCAATTTCAAAAGCACATAAATAAATAAAAAAATGAAAGAAACTGATGCGTACCTGCCTTTGTAAAAAACTGTATGACAAATAAAAACGATATGCAAATATGGTACAGACCATTATAATGCTGAGCGTTATTGCCGACTGGTTTACCACTCCGGTAGTAAAAGCAAGCACAACTAAAAACGGCACCAGCGCCATACCGATCACTTTGTTTGTTGTGAACACAACAAAAATGTATGCATCTATGGCATCTGATACCTGGAAAATCCAGCCTAGTAATTTCAGCGAAATAAACTTGCCACCATAAATGGCGATCAGTCCCAATACACAATAAAAAAACAGGATCCAGAAATTAAAACTCAGCCCCAGATCTAAATAACGAAGTAAAATAGCCAGGAACATACCACCACTCAAAAGGAAAAAGATATTCAGTAAAAGTGAGGGTAATGGACTTTGAACAAGCTGTTCCTTGATCTGGCGTTGTTTAACGGTTGTTCTGAAAAATATTTTGAACAAGTCGCTTATGTACCGGCTGAATCCATTTTTGATCAGGGCAAAAAATAACAATAAGGCAATTATGGAGTAAAATATTGCCTCTTTCCCTTGCCATTTCTTTACTGTAATGGAATAACGGACGGGATCTGTGAATTTGAAATAGGGATGTTTTTGAAACACCAGGGTATCTGTATCCAACATGCCCTGAATTACAATAAGGCTATCCGGTAAAATAAAGTTTGGCCTGTAGGTATTTTGAATACGTGGCGGTTGCCTTACTGATGGCGTTCTTATTTGAATAACCCTTCTCTGGGTATCGGGCTGCTGACTGATAACAGTATCCTGTGACTTAACGTTTCCTCCCACTAAAATCAGCATTATTAAAACAAAAATCTTCACCATGGCAGCTGTAAAAATATCTTTATCTTTTGTTATCAGAAATAGCTGGCAAAACCAATATGCAGTTTAGGTTGTCTGAGGTTAAAATCTGTATCATCTCTTTTACCCAGCGCCAGCGCCATATTGATGATCCCTGCCTTTGTTTCCAGGGACAATCCCAATCCTGAACCAATATAGGTATGAGATTTTTTT
This sequence comes from uncultured bacterium, assembly GCA_966210755.1. GTDB lineage: Bacteria > Bacteroidota > Bacteroidia > Chitinophagales > Chitinophagaceae > Flavisolibacter. Next base: position 6,207 of record CBIHLW010000020.1, on the reverse strand, counting down.
TCTTCAAGCAAATGTTTTCCCCAACCACCATCTAAAAATCCAAAGAAATAAGAGTTTAATCCTGTTCTCAACCTGTATTCCAGGGTTCCTATAGCATAACTGGAAACAAACTGGCTTTCTTCATCAAAACCTCTCATGAGTTTAAAACCTCCTATCTGGAAAAGTTCATTTCTGAAATAAGATGCGCTTTGGTAAATACCCCCATTTACACCCAGCTTTATGGTACTCTGCCCTCCCAGCGGAAGGAATTGAGCGGCAGTAACCTCTACCCTGAACTGATAGGCTTTCAGTTTAAGGCTGTCATAAAGACTTTCGAATTTAAAGGAAGGATCTGAAGGATCCTGCAATTCAAGTATGAGATTATTTTTCCTGATCTTTTTGGTTCCGGCGGATGTTGTTATACTAAACTCATTTCCTTTACGGGGATTAAAACGGAAATCTGTATTGTAAAAATTATAACTAAGTCCGAGGTTTACAGAACTCACGTCTCCTTCAGCAGGTAATTTTCTTGACTGAATAACCGAGTTGGTATTTACCACACTTACGATTGTTTGTCTTCTCTGTAGAAAAATGGAAGCCATTTGTTTGTCTTCTATCCGGTACATGGTTCCAATATTCATATTGATATTAAGAAAGGTGCTATCCCTTTTATACATGTCAAATAAAAAATTGAAACCAAATGGCGATCTCAAAATATACGGTTGTTCAAAAATCAGGTTAAGCCTGGGTGATTTCTGTTGCAGCTGCTGCCATATCAAACCAATGGTTTCGCCTGAACCAAGTGCATTCCTTAATAATATATTAGCATCTACGGTTAACAAAAGTTTTTTGCCTCCGCCTGCCTGATCGGAATTTGGTAAAAAACCAATCAGCGCATTCACCTGGCTGGTCTTTCTGTCCTTCAAATAAAGATTTATAATACCGCCTGTACCAAGAAGATCAATAGAAGAAGGCCGCTCCTCCTGTATGTAGGTAATGGTAGCCAGCCTGGCTGAAATATTTTCAAGTTTCTTTCTGTTATATAAGCTGCCATTGGTGATGCCGAGATACCGCTGAAGGAATTCATTACTCACCCGGGCATCCCCATAAACCCTTATACTGTCAATTTTGTAGGGAGGGCCGGTTTCTATTTTCAACAAAGCATTCACTTCATTGCCTGAAATATGAATGCTGTCGAGATACACCTTTCCAAAAGGGAATCCATTTTCTTCAAGATGATATAGCAGTTTTTCCTGCCAGGCCTGCAAAACGGAAAAATCAAACGGTCCATTTAAATTTTCCGGCCATCTTACAGCCCTTAATATGGCTTCATCACCGGGACTAGTTTCAATTTTTGCCCATTTATATTGCTCTCCTAAAAACAATTGCACTTCAGCGGATACTGAATCCATCTTCACATCATCAACAGAGGAAGTAATGAATCCCCTGCTTCTTAAGATCGATGGCAAAGAAGCAATATAGATATCTGCATCCTGCTTCGAAATGAAAAGTTTTTGTAAAATGTCCGATTGAACAAATGCCGTATCGCCTTTTTCATTTTTATAATGAACGGAATAAGACTGGGCCTTTCCTGCCAGGAAGGTTGTTAAAAAGGATATTGCTGCAAACAGGTGTTTTAACTTTGCCATCAATTAAACTGGTTGAAGAAGGGTAAAAAAGTTGAAACCTTTCTCCAGCGACCTAAAATACAACGAAGTTGGCAGGAATTTATTTGCATATACCGTTCTGCAGGCAGTCTTGTCACTATTGCAATTTTCATTTTACAACGTCCCTGCGTTACAAAGATGAAATGATTAAAGCGCTTATAAAAGAAGCATTAGATGAAACGGGCTATCTGCAGGGTGAAACCATTAACACCATTTATTTTGGCGGTGGTACGCCAAGTTTATTGGAAATTTCTGAATTAAGATCAATCCTTTCTGTTATTTATAAGAATTATAAGGTAGATGAACAGGCTGAGATCACTCTTGAAGCAAACCCTGATGATATCGATGCTGACAGTTTAAAAGGATGGCATGAAACAGGAATCAACCGGCTGAGTATCGGAATTCAGAGTTTCTTTGAAGAAGAACTGGTATGGATGAACAGGGCACACACGGCCCGGGAGGCGGTCAATAATTTACAACTGGCTATAAAAGAATTTGACAACATCACCATTGATCTGATCTATGGATCCCCCCTGCTTACAGATGAAATGTGGAAACAAAACGTTGACCGGGCCGTGAACCTGGGAATTCCGCATCTTTCCTGTTATGCATTAACTGTTGAAGAAAAAACCAGTCTCTATAAAATGATCCACACTAATAAATCTTTTGATGTGGACCCCGATAAACAGGCAAGGCAGTTTTTACTGCTGATGCAATGGCTTGAGGAAAAAGGATATGAACATTATGAGGTTTCCAATTTTGCAAAGCCAGGATACCGGAGCAGGCATAATTCTTCTTACTGGAAATCTGATAAATATCTTGGACTCGGACCATCAGCCCATTCTTTTAATGGCATTGAAAGAAGGTGGAACATTGCCAACAATCAAATTTATATACGCTCTATACAGAACAACACTTTATCAAGGGAAACTGAGGTGCTCACCTCATCACAAATGCTGAATGAATATCTGATGATATCACTCAGAACCCGGGAAGGGATCGACATCAGCAAAATAGAAAGTATCTGGGGAGATGAGGAAGCCGGAAGGATTGCACAACTCATTACCAGATACATAAACAGCAACCTGGTAAATTTAAAAAACGCACACTACCAGCTAACAAACCAGGGCATGCTGATGGCCGACGGCATAGCGGCTAACCTGTTTAAATAAAAATGATCCCTCCGTTTAGGAGGGATCATTAAAATCTGTTTTATTTATTTACAATTTTACAAATCGCAGAACAGTAGTCACGCCCTTTGCTGTTACACCCTGGAGCTGGTAGGTTCCATTCGATAACTGGCCAAGATAAAGGCTGATATCATTTTTACCTGCCATAACCTGTCTGTCAAAGCTCATTACCACCTTACCCTGAGCATCTACAATATTCCATTTTACTTTCATGGTCCGGCTGGCATTTACACGCAGTGTAGTCCTGTCTCTGATAAGGTTTGGCATCATCACCATACTGCTTACATCCTGGTCAACTTCAGTAACGGATGTACAGAATGTATAGGTAAGTGCTACTGCATTTGAAGTAACCGAACCACAGGTTCCTGTTACAACTACAGAATAGTTACCTGCCGTTGTTGCATTTACCGGAACCACCAGCGTTGAATTGGTAGATGATGGAATATCCAATCCGTTGTATTTCCATTGGTAAGTAAGATTTGCCCCAGTGGCTGCCACACTGAAACTGGCATTACCCTGGCATGCAGTAACGGCCGCAGGCTGGGTAGTGATGGCTGTTGCTGCAGTAACACTTAAGGCTGCCACGGCTGAGGTAACCGAACAACTTCCGTTAGATACTACAACAGAATAATTTCCTGCATTAGCAGTGGAAGCGGCTACTGTATATGTTGCACTGGTGGCTCCATTGATATCGGTACCGTTTTTCTTCCACTGATAAGTAAGTGTGCCTGTGGTGGTTGTAGCTGCAACGTTGAAATTAACATTGGCGCCGTTGCAACCTGATACAGCTGCCGGTTGCGTTGTAATAACCGGAAGATCATTAACTGTAACCGTTACAGAAGGCGTTAACTGGTTGCCGCATGTATTGGAAACAGACACTTCATAACTGCCGGCATTTGCTGAGCTGGCACTGGCAACTGTATATGTAGCGCTGGTGGCACCGGCAATATTTGCACCATTCAGTTTCCACTGATAGGTTAATCCTGTACCGGTGGCAACAACAGACAGATTTAGCGCACTGCCGGCACAAATAGTTTGAGCAGCAGGCAAGGTTGTTATGGCTGGGGGAACACAAACAGTATTTGGTTCATCCGCACCCATGAATGGAGCCGTAGTACTTCTTGTATCATTATCAATATCCGTTGTAATGGCAGCGATCACCATGCCCTGGAGATTGGCATCTGTTAAGGATGCACCATCGAGGTGCAGATCACCGGTGGCAATATTTACAAAACTTACCGAAACAGATTTAGTATTTGCATCGGCTGCACTTGTATTGTATGCTGCTATTGTTTGATCGGCAGTGCCCCACAAGGCCACATTTGCAGCTGTACTGCTGAAAATATTATTGTGGCTGGAGGTCCATCCTGTGGCAGGTGTTGCAGCTGTATTTGCAATAGCATAATGCTTACCGCCTCCCCCACGCGTATTGATGAAAATATTATTCCTAACCACAACAGGCGTGGCTATGGTATTAGCAAATGTTTCAGTGCCTCTGATAAATGCAGCCGTGTTCTTTGTATTGCCCGCTACACCATTTCCCGTTACCACTACTGTGTTATGCTGAAAATTAACCGGTCCGGCAGCATTGAAATTATTGATGATGCCAAAAACCGAAAGATTTGAATTCTGGCCTGAACCAACTGAAACAAAATTATTGAACACATCTGAAGCTGAAACAGAAGACCTTATAGTTATACCAACAATACCGGGATTATTTGTTGCCGTTACTGGTGTGGCGCTATTTTTCAGGTCATATACTTTATTACCGGATATCTGATGCTTTCCCGTTGTTGCTAAAATACCAACCGCTACTGCACCCACATCACCTGCATTGTTAGCTGACAGGTTATGAATGGTATTGTTATTTATTTTTTGCAGGTCAATACCATTGGCAGCACCTGTTGATCCATTAAAATGAATACCGGTTACTACTCCTGCGGAATAACTGGATAAGCTGGAAGATGAACTAAGATTTTCGATAATGTTTGAACTGATGTCAACCTTAGGCACAAGGAAGGCAGTAGAAGCAGGTGAGCCACCCTGGGAGTTATTAGTTGAAATTCCTCTAACCAAAGTTCCGGCTCCGGCAAAAGGAGCGGTAAGGTTCCTGATGGTATTACCCGTTACATTAAATGTTGGATTTGCAATGTTGGCAGATGACTGACCTGCTCCGGATGAAGTTTCCAGTCTTATGCCATACATCTGTACATCTCCTGCAGTTCCTCCGGAATTACAGTTAATATTATCAATGGTGTTATTAGTAATATTTATAGTTGCTGAAACGGTACCTGCGGTTCCTGAAGAACGGGCAGTGGCCAGGATGCACTGCATGGTAAGAAAACCTGCGCCGTTGTTCAGGCTTATATTACTGATGGTATTGTTCTTAATGGTTGCTTCGCCGCTATAGCCACCAATAAAAGCAAAAATAGCCGCGTTTGTAAAAGTACCCAGAGCGGTGCTGTATGTTCCGTTCACATTACTGATGGTATTATTTTCAACTGTATTTCCATCACCACCGGTTTCAATATCAATACCAATAAACCCAATGGCACCATTGGTTCCTGTAGCAGTAAGATTCATGGTGCCCGCTGCATTTGGTGCATTACCACCTATGAAGTTCCCGCGAACAATATGAAAATCGCTTGTAAAATCAGGCAATATCAGGATACCCCGAACAGCCAGCAATAGTGTGGTGGTGATTGCGGTTGTATGGTAAATACTATTGTTTTCGATGGTCCAGCCTGAATTTCCCTCAACCAGCACTATCCCCATAGATGCCGTGGTGGTATTACTGATATGATCATGTATCTTATTCCCCTTGATAACGTTTTCACTGTTTTGAACACCAGGACTGCTGAATAAACCTGTGGAAAATATCATGCACGATGCATTTCCGGTTCCATCTAAATCACAGTTCTCAATTGTATTGCCATCATTTCCAGTAGCTATACCTTTTCCAAACCAGATCACGCCAAGTAATGGAAATCCGTCTCCATTATCATCTACGTTGGTAGCGCCCTTTATAATAAGATTCTTAAAGGTATTGTTAGAGGCATCATTGCTGAACTCTATAACATTTCCGCCTGAATGCGTATTGGTTAGTGTAAGGGTGTTATTGCCGTCGAACACTACATTGTCTGCAGCTTTCAGGTGAATCAGCGAAGTATCCGCATTCATTGAAATAGTAAAACTTCCCGCAGTTGTAATATTTACAGCAGTATAACTGGATGTACCGTTATTACTTGAATCAAGGAAAGCAGTTTGTGTTTCTGTTATATTGCCGGTAATATTTACGGTTACCACGCCCTGGTGGGTACCAGAATTAATGGCTGCAAATGCCGACCTTAATGTGGTATAGGTGGTTGGTC
>CBIHLW010000019.1:0-15661 GCA_966210755.1 uncultured bacterium | reverse complement strand
CAATAAAAGAGGTAGCACCCCGTTTAAACCCTGATGAACCATTTTTACCCAGTTATTCCTGTACATTTTCAAACCTTAGAATCATACAATTAAAAGCGTACATATGAAACGGATCTTTTTCATTTTTGGCATATTGGCCGTATTAATGGTTACTATCAGCTCTTGCGCAGCAACTAAAAGGGATTGCCAGGGCGTCAAAAAAACCAGGCTCTCCAATGGGATCTGGATCTGAATTCAGCCACATACATAATTTATCATAGCAATATCAACAGGTATTGCTTTTTTTGTTTTTATGAAGTATGCCATTTTTGTACTGATCTGTTTATCGGGATCAACCATTCTGCCTGCTCAGGATTTTCCGGCTACATTTTTGGGTCACTGGGAAGGCGATCTGGAATGGTTCCAGACGGGTAAAAAGACACCTCAGAAAGTGAATATGCAGTTATTTGTTGCACCTTCAGACAGTATCAATACATATACTTGGAAACTGGTTTATGGAGAAAAGAACCAGGATAGCCGGCCCTATTTAATAAAAGCAGCCGATTCTTCAAAAGTTCATTGGATAATAGATGAACGAAACGGCATCCTGCTGGACCATTACTGGACCGGCAATTGTTTAACAGGAGCCTTTACCGTTCAACAAACTACCATCATAAATAATTTCAGGGTTGAAGGAGATCAGTTGATTGTTGAGTTTTATGCTATTGCCGCAAAACCTGTAAGGATATCAGGTGGCAGTGGTGAAGAAGTGCCGGAAGTTAGCAGTTATGGAGAGAAATCCTACCAGAAAGCTGTTTTGAGAAAAAAGAAAGCCTGAACCAACTTTACGGGCACTTAACTTTACTAAAATTTTGATTGATGATAAGATACTTATATCTTTTATTACTGCCGGTTATCTTTTTGAAATGCTCACCTAATAATGTAGAAATCGACAATTCTCTTGGAAAGTATTTTGATGAGAATAATGTAAAAGGAACCTTTGCCCTGTTCAATAATGGTAATGGCATCTTCACCATTTATAATCTTGACCGGTATAAGGACAGTGCTTTTTCTCCCGCATCAACCTTCAAAATTGTGAACTCATTAATTGGCCTGCAAACCGGGGTCATCTCCAATGAAAACATGGTGATTAAATGGGATAGTATTGACCGCGGCATGCCGGAATGGAATAAGGACCTTACCATGTATGAAGCATTCAGGGTTTCAGCGGTGCCGTATTACCAGGAAATAGCAAGAAGGATAGGGAAAGATACCATGCAAAGATGGCTGGACTCCCTTTCTTATGGTTCCGAAAAAATAAAAACTAAGATCGATACTTTTTGGCTGGATAATTCGCTCACCATTACACCAGATGAACAACTGGGACTTGTAAAAAGGCTTTTTTTCAACCAGCTCCCTTTTCACCAGATCAATCAGGAAATAGTAAAGAAAGCTATGTTGTTTGAAAATAAACCTGAATACAGATTATCCTATAAAACCGGTTGGGTAAAGATCGATGATCCACAAAGGAAACATATTGGATGGATGGTTGGATGGATTGAAGAAAATGAGCATCCCTACTTTTTTGTATTGAACCTTGAATCTTCACAGGATGATTTTGATATGGTTACTGTGAGAATGAAGATCCTGAAAGATATACTGGCACAACTGGGTTTTATGAAAGGGAGTAAATAAACCCGAGGCCTGCACCATCTGTTTTTTTCTGTTTGTAATTTTTTATTAGCATCATTTTTGAACGGGAACAAAGATTCTTACGCAATTAAATTTGCGGCAGCTGAAAAATGAATTACCAATTTCAATATCCGGAAGCTTTATGGTTGCTATTATTGCTTCCTTTATTCCTGCTTATATATATCACGTACCGGTACTGGAAAAAAAACTCAATAAGAAAGATCGGGCATCCCGTGCTTGTAAGATCGCTATTTCCTTACTGGTCATCAGCAAAAAGCATTACAAAATTTTGTTTATTGATCATTGCTTTTGCTTTAGGGTGTGTAGCATTGGCCAATCCAAGAAAAGCAACAGCTTCGGGTGAGGTCAGAAAGGGGATCGATATCGTGATTGCTTTGGATGTGAGCAATAGTATGCTAGCCAGTGATGTTTCACCCGACCGGCTTACCAGGGCTAAGCAATTTGTATCAAAACTCATTGACGGACTGGAAGATGACCGTACCAGCCTTATTCTTTTTGCCGGCTATGGTTATATCCGTACACCATTGACATTTGATAAGGGTTCAACAAAATTATTTGTATCTGTAGCTGATCCCGCCGCTATAAGCCAGCAGGGAACGAACATCAGTGATGCGCTTAATAAAAGTCTTTTGGTTTTTGGTAATCAAACCGAAAGGTTCCGGTCCATTATCCTGATATCCGACGGGGAAACCCATGATGAAAATGCCATCGAAACCGCAAAAAGCCATGCTGCCCGTGGCATCATGGTCAACACAATTGGAATAGGATCGGAAGCGGGAAGCACCGTTCCGGATTCAACGGGTAATCCAAAAAGAAACGAAGGACAGGTTGTTGTTTCTAAATTAAATGAACAGTTGTTAAGTGAAATGGCTGCTGCCACCAATGGTGTGTATATAAAACTGAGCAGCATTGATGCTGCGGTTGAAAAAATTGAAGCACAATTCTCCGGCATTGATAAAAAAGCGCTGGGCGACATTTCTACTTTTACCTACCAGCCTTTTTATGCCTGGTTTGCCCTGCCAATGCTTTTATTGCTTGTAACAGAAATATTTTTTCCTGACCGTAAAAAAACTCCTGCATGAAGTATATTACCATCATAGCATTCTGTTTTATTGCCAATCATGCTTTTTCCCAGGATCAGGAAACATACAAAGGCAATTTGCTTTATCTCCAGTCCCAATATGAAAGAGCGGAAGAAAAATACCGGGCTGCATTAAAAAAAGATTCTAATAATGTTGTTGCCAGATTTAATCTTGCCAATGCATTACACAAACAGAAAAAATATGATGAAGCTATCATCGTTAATGAAAAGGTGGTTGTACATGCAAATGATAAAAAAATAAAATCCGCCTCCTTTTATAACCAGGGTGTCAGCTATACTAAACTCAATAACCTGGAAGCCAGTATTGAGTCCTACAAAAAAGCGCTTCGCATCAATCCGGATGATCTGCAGGCCAGGGAAAATCTTCAAAAAGCCCTGCTTGAGCAAAAAAAAAGGCAACAACAGCAACAACAGCGGCCAAAATCCAAAATGAGCCAGAAGGAAGCAGAACAGAAACTTAAATTACTCCAGCAGAAAGAAAAACAGATCCAGGAAAGATTGCAGAACAAAGCCCGGCAGTCGGGATCAGCCCAGGGGCGCGACTGGTAGGGGTTGCAGCATTCAAACTTAAAGCGGTTAGAGGCAAAAGCCGGGAAACCATGGAGGCTAAACAAGGTTTTCCCCCGTTTATCTTAATCACTTTTCATTTTCATTCCTTAAGCTCCCATCCTTTTCACTCCTTTAACCTCCTGGATTCATATCTTGACTTAGCTTTGCCGATTATCGTAACTATGCAAAAAAGCGGTTATCCTACATATGCAGTTTTATTGTGAAAGCCTGACGGAGCGGAAACGGATCCTTACCAGAGAAGTAAAGGTTGGCGACCTGCTGCTTGGAAATTTTCATCCCATCAGGGTTCAGACCATGACCACTACCGATACAATGGATACCATTGGCACGGTGGAACAAACCATCCGTTGTATTGAAGCGGGTGCGGAACTGGTGCGCATAACCGCACCGTCCAAAAAAGAAGCGGAGAATTTATTGAATATTAAAAATGAATTAAATCGAAGGGGTTATCATACACCTCTTGTGGCGGATATTCATTTTACACCAAACGCTGCAGAGATTGCAGCCCGGATCATTGAAAAAGTAAGAGTAAATCCGGGTAATTATGTAGATAAGAAAAAATTTGAGCTGATTGAATATACGGATGTTGATTACCTCGAAGAAATTGAAAGGATCCGTGAGCGGTTTACTCCACTGGTAAATATTTGTAAAGAATATGGAACGGCTATGCGTATCGGCACCAATCACGGTTCGCTCAGCGACAGGATCATGAGCCGGTATGGCGATACGCCAATGGGAATGGTTGAAAGTGCCATGGAATTTTTACGCATTGCCCGAGATGAAAGCTATCACAATATTGTGCTTAGCATGAAAAGCAGTAATCCCCAGGTGATGGTGCAGGCTTACCGTTTGCTTGTGAAAACCATGTTCACTGAATTCGGGGAAGCCTATCCGCTGCACCTTGGCGTTACGGAAGCAGGCGATGGTGAAGATGGAAGGATCAAAAGTGCTATTGGCATTGGCACCCTGCTGGAAGATGGTCTTGGAGATACCATTCGCGTTTCTCTCACCGAAGATCCTGAACTGGAGATCCCGGTTTGCAAGGATATAGTAAAGCGGTACGAAATAAAACAAGCCGCAACGGACAACAGCGGATCCATTTCAAAAATACCTGCTGTTGACAGGCTTCCTTATTCCCCATTTGAATATAGAAGAAGGGAAAGTTTCCCGGTTGATAATATTGGTGGTGGCAAAGTGCCCATAGTAATTGCTGACCTGAGTAAACTGCAAACCATCACGCCCGGTGATCTGAAAAAAGTAGGTTATCATTATAACAAAACAACCGATAAGTGGAACATCAGTGATACTGCAGCTGATTATATTTTCACAGGTCACCATGTGTTGGATTTTTCTCTTCCCGGAACTCTGAAAGTGATTGTTTATCCGGCCACATGGAGTATGGTTGCTGACAAGTCAAAATATTTTCCGATCTATGATGATTCGGGTTATGTAAAATCAGAAAGTAAGGGACCGGTGAATTTTGTGATGGTAGACTGTTATCATGAAAACACTATCATCAATGATTATAGTTTTCTTGAAAAGCTTTCTTCCGATCCTTCTGCGGTCATTTGCCTGAGCAGTCAGAATTCCCTGCCCTTTCATGCTGTGCGCCGGATTTTTATTGAACTAATGAACAGGAATATCAAAAATCCTGTTGTGATCATTGTTGACAGCAACTGGAATACAGCCGGTGAACACCTTATTCATTTCGCAACGGAAGCCGGAGCCCTCCTGCTTGATGGAATGGGAGATGGAATTTGCCTGGGTATGACCAATGAAAGTTATCGGCTTCAGCAATCAGTTTATTCAGACAAAAACACACCAGCTGACAATGGCGGTAAGGCAAAGACGGATGGTTTTGGAACATCGGGAAGAAATTATTTACAAAACACTTCAGTTGAGGAATTTATAAATAACACCGCCTTCAGCATTCTGCAGGCTACCAGAACAAGAATTTCAAAAACAGAATATATCAGCTGTCCAAGTTGTGGCAGAACACTTTTTGATTTGCAGGAAACCACAGCAAAGATCCGAGCGGTGACCCATCACCTGAAAGGCGTAAAGATCGCCATCATGGGATGCATTGTAAATGGTCCGGGTGAAATGGCGGATGCAGATTTTGGTTATGTAGGAAGCGGGCCTGGAAAGATCACCCTATATAAGGGGAAAGAAATTGTAAAGCGGAATGTGCCCAGCCACGTTGCAGTTGAAGAATTGATAGGTCTTTTAAAAGAAAATGGGGTTTGGTTAGAGAAACCGGAAATGATATAGTATCATTCTTAAGCAACAGCTAAAATGTTTCCATTATTAATTTAATGATGTTGGCCTTAGTCTTAGTTTTGGCTTCACGAATATGAATAAATATTTCTGGCTGATCATTTCCTTTCTTGCCATCCTGGCAGACCTCATAGCCATTCAATGGAATGAATCTTACCGCTATTTTACAAAACCCATGATCGTAACTTCTCTGATCCTTTATTTTTTTTTACGTACTTCAGGTACCGGTAACTTTTTAAGATACGTGGTGCTGGCAGCGCTTGTTTTTTCTTTGGGAGGAGATGTATTACTGATGTTTGAAGGATCCGGGTCTTTATTTTTTTTGCTTGGATTATCATCTTTCCTGATTGCCCATGTTTTTTATATTGTAGCATTCAATTATCTGCGCAAACAGTATAACATTCCTTTCCACCCTGTTTTATTATTGCCTGTAATTGTATACTATACTTCACTGATTGTAATTCTGTATGGTGATTTAAACGAAATGCGCATACCCGTTATGATTTATGGATTGGTGATCAGTACCATGATGGTCCTGGCCCTGCATTTAAAAATAAGCAGGGTATTAATGATGGGCGCGTTGTTGTTTGTGATTTCAGATTCGGTTCTGGCCTTCAACAGGTTTTATAATCCCTGGGATGGTGCAGGTGTCTTGATTATGCTGACCTATGGCATGGCGCAGTTATTTCTTATTTACAGCCTCACCCGGTGTTTACTGGTTCCAGCCATATCCGGTAAGGTGGTAAAGCGTATGGATTAATAAATCAAATATGGAAGCAGGTAAATTTATTGAGACCGATTTTTTGGTAATAGGCTCGGGCATTGCAGGATTGACCTATGCTATCAAGGTTGCCCGGCATTGTCCGGACAAAAAGGTTACCATCATCACCAAGGCTTCTCCTGATGAAACCAATACCAAGTATGCACAGGGAGGTATTGCTGTGGTGAACGACCTGGAAAATGACAGTTTTGAAAAACATATCGTAGATACACTGGTGGCCGGTGACGGACTTTGTAACAGGGAAATTGTAGAGATAGTGGTGAAAGAAGGCCCGGCAAGGGTTCAGGAAATTATTGACTGGGGTGCCAAATTCGACAAGGATGCAGAAGGCGATTATAAGCTTGGTAGGGAAGGCGGCCATTCCGAATTCCGTATTCTCCACCATAAGGATGTTACAGGAATGGAAATGGAAAGAACGCTCCTTGAGGCTATAAGGCGGGCGCCGAATATTGAACTGGTTCATCATTGTTTTGTAATTGATATCATTACACAACACCATCTTGGTTACCTGGTAACTAAATCAACACCGGATGTAAATTGCTATGGTGTTTATGTTTTGAATTCAAAAAGTAACCGCATTGAAAAGATCCTTTCCAAAGTAACCATGTTGGCTACGGGTGGTAACGGACAGGTTTACAGAACCACTACCAATCCTTACATTGCTACAGGCGATGGTGTTGCCATGGTATACCGCGCCAAAGGACGGATCGAAAATATGGAGTTCATCCAGTTTCATCCCACAGCCTTATACGAAGCGGGAAAAAGAGGTCAGGCCTTTCTTATTACTGAAGCGGTAAGGGGTGATGGGGGCATACTCCGTAATGTGAATGGAGAAGCCTTCATGGAAAAATATGACCAAAGAAAAGACCTGGCTCCCCGTGATATTGTGGCCCGTGCCATTGACAGTGAAATGAAGATATCAGGTACAGAGCATGTTTACCTCGATTGCCGGCATATGGACCTGAAAAAATTCATTGATCACTTCCCGAATATTTATGAAAAATGTTTATCTATTGGAATTGATGTGGCAAAGAATATGATTCCTGTTGCCCCTGCAGCCCATTATAGTTGCGGCGGAATAAAAACTGATGAATGGGGCAGGAGTTCTGTCAGGAATCTTTATGCCTGTGGTGAATGTGCAAGTACGGGTTTGCATGGAGCTAACCGGCTGGCCAGTAACTCCCTGCTCGAAGCCATGGTATTTGCACACCGGTGTTATGTAGATGCTGTAAACAAAATGGAAGACATGGAAGATCATCCGCCAATTCCTGACTGGAATGCAGAAGGAACTTCACAGCCTAAAGAAATGATCCTTATCACCCAAAGCTTTAAAGAACTTCAACAGGTAATGAGTGATTATGTAGGCATTGTAAGAAATAATGTGCGTTTGGAAAGAGCACTTAAGAGAATCGATCTCTTATACGAAGAAACGGAAGGTCTGTACCAGACTACAACAGTATCTCCCCATTTACTTGAGCTTCGCAATATGATCACAGTAGGCTATCTTATTGTGAAGGGTGCTGCATTCAGAAAGGAAAGCCGCGGTCTGCACTTCAACACCGACTATCCGGATCAATCTGCCCTGGTGCAGAATATCGTTTTGTAACAGGTAGGCTATCTTTGCGCAGTTTATGTACCATATAGTATTTGGCTTTCTTTATCTTATTTCACTGATGCCTTTGAAAGTTCTGTACCTGCTTTCCGATCTGGGCTTTTTTATCCTATACCATGTTGCAGGCTATAGAAAGAAAATTGTGTTTGAAAATCTTTCTTATGCATTTCCATCGATGGATCAAAAGCAAAAAACTAAGATCGCAGCCAGGTTTTACCGCAATTTCACGGACAACTGGATCGAGACCGTAAAACTGATCTCCATAAGTAAAGCATCGCTGAATAAGCGGATCACAGCAGATTTTGAGATTTTTCACCGTTTGTATGAAGGCGGGAAGGCCGCTCAGTTAAACCTGGGTCATTTTTTTAACTGGGAGATCATGACGCTTCATTGCGGCATCAATCAGCCTTATCCTTTTTTAACCGTCTACTATCCCCAAAGTAATCAGGTAATGGATAAACTGATGAAATATATCAGAAGCCGCTGGGGAAATCCTTTATTGGCCTCAACTAATATGGCCAGGGGCATCATCCCCTGGCGCAAGAAACAATATGTAGTGGCATTGGGTGCGGACCAAAGCACACCATATGTTGACAATGCTTACTGGCTTTACTTTCTCAACAGGCCCGCTGCTTTTGTAAAAGGACCGGAAAAATTTGCAAGAGGACATAATATACCGGTGGTAATGATGACCACTACCAAACCTAAACGGGGTCACTATCATTATCAATATTTTTTACTTGCAGATGATCCTAAATCATTGCCTGATGGAGAGCTGATCCGACGGTATGTAAAACACCTGGAAGAAAATATCAGGATCCAGCCTGAAATTTATTTATGGAGTCACAGGAGGTGGAAACATAACTGGACGGGCGAATACAAGGACCTCTGGGTTGATGAGGTCCCGGTGCCCGGATCCAATACAGCAGTATAAAAAATACGTTCCCAGGACGCTTAGTGATTTCTGTGTTCTTCACTGTTACGATGTGTAATCCCACCATGTAATTGATGTATTTTAGTAATACCAATACATGTACCGCTTAACCTATTCCATATTTTATATTTTATCATTACTGCCGTTTTGGGTATTACACCTGATCAGCGATGCATTTTACCTGATAGTATATCATCTGGTTGGATACCGGAAAAAAGTGGTAATGAATAACCTGGCCATTGCTTTTCCGCTAAAAACGGAAAAGGAAAGGGATAAAATCGCCAGGCAATTTTATCATAACCTGATCGATACTTTTATTGAGTCAACAAAAATGGTGTCAATATCCCGAGCGGTCCTGCATAAAAGGATCACGGCAAATTACGAAGTGATCAACGACCTGTATGCAAGCGGCAAAAATGTACAACTCCATTCAGGTCATTTTTTTAACTGGGAATTTGCCAATGCGGCCCTGGGAGATAAACTAACCTATCCTTTTGTAGGCGTATATATGCCCATCAGCAATAAAGTGTTCAATAAACTTTTTTATAAGATGCGGTCAAGGTTCGGGACAAAACTGATCGCATCAAACAATTTTAGAAATGGTTTTAGTGAAGTTAAGGATAAGCAATATTGTCTGGCACTGGTTGGCGATCAGAACCCTGGTGATCTCAGTAAAGCTTTCTGGATAGATTTTTTTGGAAGAAAAACGCCGTTTATTAAAGGGTTGGAACTGGGAGCAAAAACAAATAATACTGCAGTTGTATTTTGTCATTTCTTCCCGGTAAAGAGGGGCTATTACCGGGCAGAACTTAAATTGTTAACAAAGGAAGCCGCATCTATGCGCGATGGTGAGATCACTATGCATTTCGTCCGTTTTATGGAAGAAAGCATACGCAAAAGCCCGGCAAATTATTTATGGAGCCACAGAAGGTGGAAACACCAGTTCAGAGATGAATTCCATGAGCAGGTTATAGATAATATACCTGACAGCGAAAAGATCAATGATCCTTATTTGAAAAGCATTAAATCTTAAGGTAATGCCCACCGTTATCAGGAGGCCCTTGATTAATTCAGCACTGATTTCTCTTTCTCAATGGAGATCCTGCTTTGCTCTTTGATCCTGGCCCAGCCACCAAGAACATTCCTGAGATTGTGAATTCCCTGACGTTTTAATAAAGACGCTGCAATTACACTCCGGTAACCACCGGCACAATGAACATAGATATTCTGGTCTTCTTCTAATTCAGCGAGATGAATCGGGTCTGTCATTTCGTCCAAAGGAAGACTCATGGCATTTTTTACATGTCCGTCTGCAAATTCTGCGGGTTTTCTCACATCAACCACAACTATTTTTTCATCAAACGGAAGATCCATAGCTAATTCATCTGCCTCCACATCAATGATCATATCAATTTCCTCACCTGCAGATTTCCATGATTCAAATCCACCCTTTACATATCCTTTTACTTTATTAAAACCAACCCTGGCAAGTCTAACAATAGCTTCTTTTTCTTTACCTTCTTCAGTTACAAGAAGCATATCCTCATTAAATGACAATAAACTACCTGCCCATTCCGCAAACCTTCCTTCCAGCCCAATAAAAATGGAACCTGGAATAAAGCCCTGGGTAAAAACATTTGCCGGACGTGTGTCTACAACAATCACTTCATTTTTCAACGCTTTTTTTAGTTCTTCAATACCCACTGGCTTTAATCCCTGCTCCAGTAAATGATTCAGGCTTTCATAACCTTCTTTATTGATCTGCGCGTTGATAGGAAAATATTGCGGAGGCGCAGCAAGTCCGTCTGTTACAGATTTAATAAAAATATCTTTTGACTGTGCCTGCAGGGCATAATTGCTTTGTTTTTCCTCTCCAATGGTACTGTAAGTATTGGGACCGAGGTTCTTTCCGCATGCACTTCCAGGTCCGTGTGCCGGGTAAACGATCACATGATCGGCCAGGGGCATAATTTTGTTATGAAGGCTTTCATACATCATGCCGGCAAGATCCTCCATGGTAAGATCAGCTCCTTTTTGTGCGAGGTCGGGGCGGCCAACATCACCAACAAAAAGCGTATCTCCTGTAAAAACGCAATGGTCCTTACCATTTTCATCTTTCAGAAGGTAACAGGTAGATTCCAGTGTATGTCCCGGTGTGTGCAGTACTTCAATAGTTACATCACCGATGTTGAACGATTCTCCATCATGGGCTACGTGAACATCGAATTTGGTTTCTGTACCCGGCCCGTATATGATGGTGGCGCCGGTGGCATTCGACAGATCAATGTGTCCGCTTACAAAGTCAGCGTGGAAATGCGTTTCGAAAATATATTTGATCCTGCTTTTTCTTTCTGAAGCCAGTTGAAGATAGGCGTCGATATCCCTGAGGGGGTCTACTATGGCAGCCTCACCATTGCTTTCAATATAATATGCTGCTTCACTGATGCATCCTGTATATAATTGCTTAATAAACATACAAATCCTTTAGCTGCAAAAATAAACTATTGCGGCCAGTGAATTGGCAGTATGAACAATCTCAGGATTATTTTAGCAAGTCGTGAACGATATTATGAACCTGATCAAGGCGGTCATAATTCACGGAGTAATAAATAAACTTGCCATCGCGTAATGTATTTACATATCCCGCTTTGCGTAAAATTGCCAGGTGCTGCGAAGCAACTGATTGTTCCAGGCGCAGCTTAACGTAGATCTCAGTAACGGTCATTTTACCATTCTGATGGATCAATTTCAGGATCTGCTGACGAAGCTTATGATTGATGGCTCTTAAGATAAGCGCAGCCTTCTTAAGTTGGATCACATCTATCCTCAACTCTGTGGAGGCAGATACGGTAGGTTCTAATAGTTCGTTTGTCATAGATATATCCTCTTGAGGTACAAATTTATAATTTGATAACGCTATTGCAAATCAAAATGGTATAAATACATGAATTTTACTAGGAATCTTTAACTACTGAGTAGAAATCCTTACCATAAAAGGGCTCAACGTAGGCTAAATCAGCCAGTTTTCCCTGTTTCAACATTAAGAAAGATAATTGGGATAAATGGGTGGCATCTGTTACCACCTCCCTGAAAATGGCTTTTGGATGCTGGATGAGCGGTTTAAATTTGATACTTCCATTGCCGAAAAAACAAATATTATTCAGATTTAAGAGGTCTGAAAAGCTGGCGCCGTCCAGTATCAGGTTGGTAGAGGGCATCTTTTCATTCAATTCATGATCAAACACGCCGGTAAATACTTCCATTCTCCTTGCATCGATCATAGGACAAAGCCATTCATCTTCCTGTTGCCTGGCTGAAATAGCCATTTGCATTAGAGTATTCACGGTGATCAGTGGAATGCCCAGACTGTAACATAATCCTTTTGCTGTGGCCATTCCTACCCTTAAGCCGGTATAGGAACCGGGTCCTGCACTTACAGCCACGGCTTCAAGCTGGATGAATTCTTTTTGATTATCCTCTAGTAAACCCCTGATGGCAACGTGCAGCCAGGAAGAACTGTCTTTCGGTGAAGGATTGATACGGGAACCCAGTACAGCACCATTCCGGGACAGACAAATTGATGATGTTTCTACAGCCGTGTCAATATTCAAAATTAAACTCACGCCGCAAGTTACTGTTTAATAAAATCTCTATCATTCTTCCCGGAAAAGCTTAAGGGTGTGCTTTCAGAAATGGGTCTGCAACTAAGAAAATCAGAAATGGGATGCAGCAGGAAAGAAGTAAATGAAACAATGCCAATCAAAATAATTCAATAGGTATTATCAACGAATATTTCAATTCCTCGTGCCCAATTATATATGCTCCCAGCATGTTATTTTATTTGCCGGAGAAAGCCTACTGTACAGGAGGCCTTGCATCATCTTTTGTTGACCTGATAAGGCTGATGCCGGTAAAAAAGAAAATAGCGCCCAGTCCTCCATAAATCACCAGCGTTTTAATCTGGGTTTCTGTTCCGCTTGCGTCCATAAACAAACTGGCAAAATAAATGAGGCCTGCTATACCAAGTATGGTCAGAATGATCCCAAAGGTTCTTTTTACATTCATAATTCCGTTTTGCTTATGAATGCAAAAAAATTGCCAGCTGCTTAAATAAGGAAATAAATGCTCAATGTTTGAAATATCCCCAGATATCTGAATTGAGTTTTAACCCTGCCTGCAGATTCTCTGAAACAGGCAGAACAATGGCAGTATTGTTATTGTTGATGGTTGTTTTTGCAAAGACCGTTTTTAATGGGCCTGAAGTAAAGAACACCCTTTGTGCAGTAACGCTAAAGCGGTATTCTCCGATCTCATTACTTGTTGAAATTTTATACTGGTGTTCATCAAGTAATATGATATCACCCTTTTCCCATTTTACCTGGTTGGATTTTAAAATGGTTTCATACTTTCCAACCGGAAGTTCAGCCGCCTGTTTATCCTGCGACATGGTGGTACCTGCAAATAATAAAAAGAAGAAAAAGCTGAGTAAAATTTGTTTCATAGGGATCAGTTTATTCTCGCAAACAAGGTACAAATAATCTACTTAAAACCAATCGTAAGGAAACGAATTGCTACCCGGAAAATTACGATACGGGTTTATTCAAATTTCCTGTAAAGTGTAAATAGCACTTTCTTATCTGCCCCGGTTAAAATGTCATTTTTATCCTGCTGCAGGTATTTTCTTTTAAAGGCTTTGATCACTGCAATCGAATCTTTTACATCATAGCCAATGATCCGCAAAGCCTGGATATGATCAAAAGAAGGGGGTAACTCAACACCGGTGGTATCTGACCACCAGAGTCCGAATCCATGATCAGCAAGCGTTTTCCATGGAAAATTCACATTGGGATCAACTTTTCGGGTAGGTGCCATATCGGAATGACCAATGAAGTTGGCCGTTGGAATGCCATATGTTTTTTTTAAACCCGAAAGAAGTAACAATAATTTACTTATTTGTTCATCAGTAAAAACTTCTGTTCCATTATTATCTATTTCTATCCCAATAGAAGAAGAGTTGATATCGGTTGTGTTTCCCCATTTACCAATTCCTCCATGCCATGCACGCAGGTAATCGTTGAGCATGTGGTGAATGGTGCCATCCTTACAGATAACATAATGGGCACTTACCTGGCTCCGCGGCGTTGTAAATGTTTTCAGTGTTTGTTCGCAACTGTTTTGTGCTGTGTGATGGATGATAACAAAGTTGGGCTTGCGCAGGTTAAAATTGGTGGTTCCCACCCATGCGGCTGTTGAGAAACTGTCCTTTACTGGTGTTTCCCGGATGATTTTCGCCAACGCTCTTGCCTGCTTCTTATAAGCCTTATTGGTTGATGCGTATGGTTTCGGCTGGCATTTGGTTAATAATGTTGCGGAGATTATTAAAATGGTTAAGACCGGCAGGTATTGTTTCATGATCATTTCCTTCAATTGAAAATACAACCAATTTTTATTTCAATGGTTTGGTTTTTGTTGCAGATCTATAATTAAATACCAAAGCAAATGAAAAACCTGATTGAAGGAAAGAAGGTGGCAGTTTTAACCGAAAAGGGTTTTGAGGAAGTGGAACTTACACAACCGGTGGAAGCTTTAAAACAGGCTGGTGTAACCGTACATATTGTTTCTCCCCAACAGGTTATGGTACAGGCCTGGGATCATGACCACTGGAGCATTGAATTGCCTGTAGATAAAAATCTTAATGATGCCAATCCTGAAGATTATGATATGCTGCTGCTTCCAGGTGGTGTTTTGAATCCGGATAAATTAAGAATGAATAAAAATGCTGTTTCCTTCGCACAACATTTTATTGAACAGGCCAAACCAATAGCAGCCATTTGTCATGGTCCGCAATTGCTCATTGAAACCGGAATGCTGGACGGAAGAACAATGACCTCTTATCCCGGGATCAGAACAGATCTTGAAAATGCCGGGGTATTGTGGCAGGACCTCGAAGTGGTGGTGGACAATGGCCTGGTAACCAGCAGGAGTCCGGATGACCTTGACGTTTTTATTACAAAAATGTTAGAGGAACTTGGAGAAGGGCGCCATGATACTACCGGGCAGTATACACATCATGATAAGAAATTTTAAAAAGATCCCGCAGCTGCGGGACCTTTTGTTACAACTAAGCCACCAACGAAAGTCATTCAAACAGGAGAGGTGATGCAGGTAAGGAAAATGTATTGATGGTTTCCCCTGTTCCGGAACTATTTTTTTTAATCAGTACCAGTTTTTCAACACTAAAGGTTTCATAAAAAGATTTGGCGGAAAATATACTGACGGCTTCTTCGTATACATGATCAGGCAGGCCGGAGGCTATAATCAGATGCGGCCTTACTGTAAACTGAATGGGTGGACATTCATTAGCAATGATAAATGAATTAAGCATGGATAAGGAGTTGATCAGTTTTTTCACGGGTTCTGCATCCTGTATCCTTAAGTAAATGGTATGGGGTGGAAAACTGCTGTAATTATTCAGTGACATGGAAAAACGAGGATGCAGATTGCAGATATTTTGAATCCACCTGAAAAGAGTTGCTTCCATTTCCTCCTTGATCATGAAATCTGCAATACAGATTTGAGGATGTAATGCTGATGGAAAGAATGCATCAACATCCCGGTGCGCATTTTTTATATTCTCGTGGGCCTCAGGTCCGGGAATGATCAATAAAGAATATTCGCCAAGATCATTTCTTC
>CBIHLW010000018.1:0-15986 GCA_966210755.1 uncultured bacterium | reverse complement strand
ATTCAAATTTACCAGGGAAACGCATTCTAACCTAAACATGAAAATTTTTTTGAAGTACATCACTAACATCCTAACTAATCAGCAACCTGTACGGAACATTCATCAATTCATGCATCCCTGCTTTCGCTGCCTGAAAATGGCGGGATAGTTTTATCCCGGAAATAAAATTTTCATAGTCATGCATAAATCAATCATTATAGCATTCATGCTGTTGCCTTTTGCAGCGCCTGCACAACTAAACAAATTCGTGAACAAAGCCAAGGATAAAGTAAACCAGCGCATAGACAGAAAGGTTGACCGCGAAATGGATAAAACCCTTGATGAGATCGAAGGCAAAAAAACAACGGATCAGCCAACCGCAGGGGTCAATGAAAGCTCAAAACAAAAACATCCTGAAAAAGAATCAGTAAAACCATTTTCCAAATTTGATTTCGTGCCCGGTGAAAGAATCATTTATGCTGAGGATTTTGCCCAGGATGCTATAGGAGAATTGCCGCTTTCCTGGAATGCAAGCGGAAAGGGTGAAGTAATGACCATTAACGATCAACAGGGAAAATGGTTACGGATCTATGAAAACAATACTTATCTCACAGGCAACAGACAGATGTTTGGTGAAAACTATACAATTGAATTTGACCTCATTTTTTATTTTGAACCCAGGGTAAAAGGTTATGTTTTACCCGGATGGGATATGGGTTTGTTGAGCAGTGGTGAACTGGATCCTGCTGATAATATTTTACTCCGGGAACAGGGAAATGTAAATAATACTGAAGTCCATTTTGGATATGGAAGTTATGCCCTGGCCAGAATGGAAAGCAGGGCTGCCAGGAAATCTACATTCCAGAGCGACAGGATGGAACTGGGAGATGTTCTCTCAGACTTTAATAAAGTAGTTCATTATTCCATTCAGGTTCAGAAAACACGTTTCCGGTTATGGATAAACGAAAGGAAAGTTTTCGATATTCCAAGAGCCATAAACACGGCCGATACCATGAACCAGGTATATTTTCATCTGGAAAGTTCCAATTACCAGGAAGATGAAATAGGACTTTTTTTATCCAACATAAAAATTGCAACTGGACTGCCGGATACAAGACATAAATTAGTTGAAGAAGGTAAATTTTCAACAACCGGAATTCTTTTTTCAGTAAATGCGGCTGCTATCAAACCGGAAAGCAATGGTGTACTCAAAGAAATTGCAGAAGCCATTAAAAGCCATGCCGGAATGAAAGTAAAGATCATTGGACATACAGATAGTGACGGCACCGATGTAAATAACCTGGAGCTTTCGCGTAAAAGAGCTGAGGCAGTGAAGGCTGCGCTGGTTAAAGATTTTGGAATTGAAACTGCCCTCCTCGAAGAAGAGGGGAAAGTTTAGGAACAGCCAATTGGTGACAACATAACCAAAGAAGGTAAATGTATGAACAGAAGAGTGGAATTTGTAAAGCTGTAGCCGTTAAAGAAATGCTGCAGGCCGGGCACTTCAGCCTGCAGCACAGATCACGCTTACCTGCTCCAGGATGGTGCCAGTCCGTTTTTTACCAGCAGCTTTTCCTGGCTCCCATCAATTCTCATGATATAAAGGTCAACAGTTTCATAATCTTCAGGTGTTTTACATCTTTCATAAACGATCCATTTCCCAGAGGGAGAAACCGTAAATCTTCTGGCAAATGCGCCCTGTAAATGGGTTAATTGTTTTGTTTGTTTTGTTTTGATATCAAAATGAAAAATATTGGCCGCATCCATCATCAGGTTGTTAACACTATAAAGAAATCCTGAACCATCAGGAAGCCATCTCAGATCATGTGCTATCTGGTATGATATATCAGAGAACAAAGTGAGACGCGATGCTGGATCGTGTGTTCCGCCAAGCTTCATCATAAAGATCCCGGAACCATCTTCGCTTTCATTTTCGGAATATAAAACATGGTCATTCAATTCATTTGTTGGGCCCATATCCCAGGTACAGGTACCTGAAGGCCCTTCCTTACCAAACAAAGGATCGTAATAAAATTCTCCAAGAGGCGGCTGCACAGGGATCGTTTTTACTTCACACAATCCATCTCTGTAAGTAATTGATGATCCATCGTGTTTCCATACCGGACGAAAAGCTCCAAAATAGGGATATCCATCACCGCTGATCAGCATGTCGGGAGCTTTGATGTTTTTTCCGGCCTGTACATCGGTACCAGGCATATACCACCTGTAATTTCCATAAATGGCAACTATGGGCTGGGCGGTCTCCCCAAAATCAGCAACATTTTTAAAAGTGAATGTTTTTGAAGCGCCCGGAGGCAGCGTGATCTGCTGTGCTTTGTCTGCCCCTACAATATTCAGAAAAAATACCCCCGCGCTTGACTGGGCAGGATCAAAACTGTATTGCATATTACGCACCGTAACGGTTACCGAACCTTTTTTGTAATTGCTGTAACTATTGTAGTCGGGCGAATTGGTGATCTTTCTAAAGCCCGTACCATCAGGGCGGATCCCAAAAATATCCGCATGATAAATGGATGACGAGGATTCGTGTGCACTTGAAAATGCCAGTTCTTTACCGTCCGGCTTCCATCCAAGATCAAATAATCCAAGTGGCTCTATTGCATTTTTATGTGTCCATAACAAATGGTCATTCTGACCATTGGAATCGACCAGCCTGATCTCCGATCCATTGCGTATATATGCAATCAAAGCAGTGGGTTCAACATTACTGTCATCAGCACTAAATGCATTATGCGCTTTTTGAGAATTGGAAGCAGATCCATTATTTCCACATACCACCGAAAGAAAGGCCACTCCGGATATAAGTATGCCATAATATATTTTTTCCATCTGCGAATGGTTAAGGAACTTTAAGTTAATAAAAAAATCGCCACAGATTACAGGTACTGTTCCGCCCCTGTACATTGGTTAAAAGCTATCACCCATCCGCTCTTGTACATTAACCAACCATATATTATCTTCGCCCGGTTAGATCCAAACCAAAACAATTCTTATGAAAAAATCCCTGCTGGCGGTATGCGCATTTCTTTACCTCCAATCTTCTTCTCAATGCCTGGTAGTTGAAGTTCCATTACAAAAACGAACCAGCAATGCCCAACTTATAATTGAAGGAAAAGTTTTGGCGAAGCGTTCGTTCTGGAATGAAAACCGGACCATGATCTATACTTCCAATACAATTGAGATCTATAAGATATTTAAGGGTCATACTGAATCCGGTTTAATTGAGCTCATTACGCCCGGGGGTATTGTAAAAGATAAGATGATCAGGGTTGACCCTTCCCTTTCACTAAAGGAAAATGAAACTGGCATCTTCATGCTGGAAAATGTAAGACGTTCCAAATTTTTGCCCGCGCAGGTTCACCCTGCCGAACGTTTTGAAGCCTATGGTTCTACGCAGGGATTTATCAGATATGATATGAACCAGGCCGTGGCCAGTGATCCTTTTACTTCATACGGCGACATACCTACCCTGTATAAAATGGTATCTCCATTGAATTACAAACAGGTTAAACCTTTGGTTTTTCCTTTGGCGGTACAAAGCCAGAAGATGATGGCCATCACAGGATTTTCACCTTCAACCATTACTGCGGGTACTAACTCAGTGCTTACCATAACGGGTAGTGGATTTGGTGCATCAAGAGGAACTGGCGAAGTATTGTTTAGCAACGGGGACGATGGAGGTGCTACCCTTATAGCGCCTTTGCCAACTCAGTATATTTCCTGGACAGATACTGAAATCCGGGTGGAAGTTCCAACAGATGCCGGTTCAGGAATTTTCCAGGTTGTCCAGGGTGCTACCACTTTTACGAGCGCCTCTGCACTTGCCATACCCTATTCGCATTTGAATCTGCAGTATGACCCTGGAACCGGGTTAAGAACTTATCAACCCGACCATATTGATCTGGATGGATCAGGAGGATACACCTGGCAGATGAACACAGGTTTTGATGCGAATACGGCGGCAAAAAATTCTTTTATGCGGGCATTTGATACCTGGCGATGTGCCACACAGGTAAACTGGTCAATAGGTACCACAACATCTGTAAATTCAGCAATTGCTGATGGAATCAATATCATATGTTTTGACAATGATGATGTACTTCCGGCAGGCGTACTGGGAACCTGCGCCAGTTATTGGTCGGGTTGCAGCAATGGAGTACAGATCGACTGGTTTGTAACCGAACTGGATATCATTTTTGATGAAGGAAGCAACATGGCACCTCTTACCTGGGAATTTGGTACTGCCACGCCATCGGGAATGGAATATGATTTTGAAACGGTTGCTGTACATGAATTAGGCCATGGACATCAATTAGGTCATGTGATCTCCCCCGGTGCCATTATGCATTATGCCATTTCAAATGGAACATCAAACAGAAGCCTGAGTGCAAATGATCTTGCGGGAGGAAATTTTGTTCAGGCTAAAAGTGAAGTTGCCAATATATGCACCAATGCCATGACAGCATATTCCGGATGCAGCGTGCTCCCCATTTCAGTTACCTCTGTAAGGGCCTTTCCAATTGATAACCTTATAAAAGTTGAATGGAACAATGCGTCAGAAACCGGAGTGGATCATTATGATTTGGAAGAATCCGGCAACGGCATGTCATTTACTCTTGCAACAACCGTTCAACCAGCTTCAAATACTGGTTTGCCGGCGCATTATAACTTTACAGACAGGAATATTTACAACGGTGCAAATTATTACCGGGTAAAATCTACAGGTCATAATGGTGAAATAAAATATTCAGACATTGTAAAAGTGAATGTGACAAACAGCAAGGCGGCTTTTAATGTTTATCCCAATCCTTTAAAAGGAAGACAACTCAGTTTGGAATTCAACAACCTTGAAAAAGGTAACTATAGCTTAGAAATGTATAACACTACAGGACAACTGGTGTTGAGTAAGCAAATGGTGCACAATGGCGGCAGTGCAATGGAAGTGATCCAGTTGCCTGCAATGGCAAAAGGCTGGTATGCTTTCAGATTAATTGGCGGAAAAGAAATAAATGAGAAGAGAATAATGGTAGAGTAGATGGAACTGAAGTTTAGCTACTACAGGTTCATCAACCCAACTTAAATATGTTGATAAAAAAAAGTGACCGGCAATACCGGTCACTTTTTTTATTTCTTTTAATCCAACTTAGCCAGCCTGATTTTAATCCTGACATGCTAAGCCTGCGCATGGATCCGCATGGTTATTTCTTACCTATTCTGTACAACCTTCCTTCATCCGTTACCGCATAAAGCGCACCATCTTTACCCTGGGTAACATCACGGAACCGCTGTCCTTCACTGGCAAGGATCCTTTCTTCACCAGCCACCCTGTTATTTTCAATTACCAGTCTGGCAATGTGTTTACTGTTCAATCCGGCAATAAAAAGATTGTTCTTCCATTCAGGAATATGATCACCTGTAAAGAATGTCATTCCACTTGGAGATAATACGGGGTCCCAATAATATACCGGTTGTTCAAGTCCTTCCTTTTGAGTGATGCCTTCGCCAATTTTTGGACCGGTGTATTCA
This sequence comes from uncultured bacterium, assembly GCA_966210755.1. Taxonomy (GTDB): domain Bacteria; phylum Bacteroidota; class Bacteroidia; order Chitinophagales; family Chitinophagaceae; genus Flavisolibacter. The sequence continues at coordinate 10,460 of CBIHLW010000018.1, read as the reverse complement.
ATACCATAAGTAATGATGGGCCAGCCATAATTTTTACCGGGCCTGATAATATTTAGTTCATCCCCTCCGCGCGGGCCAAATTCATTTTCCCACAGGTCACCTGTTTCCGGATGAAAAGCAAGTCCCTGTACATTTCGATGTCCATAAGTCCAGATCTCAGGTCTGGCATCAGATCTTCCTGCAAATGGATTACCGCTCACAGGTTGTCCGTTCCTGGTTATATGAACGATCTTGCCATAACCGGAATTCAGATCCTGCGCCTGTGGTCTTGTAATGATATCGGAACGTTCGCCGGTACTTACAAATAAATTTCCTGCTTTATCGAAAATTATACGTCCTCCAAACTGCATTCCATTATTAAATGCTGGCGTTGCACGATAGATCACCGTTGCATTTTCCATTTTCTTTTCATCAGCCGATAATTTTCCTTTGGCTACAGATGTAAGATTTCCACCCTGTACGGCTTCAGAAAATACCCAGTAAACCATCCGGTTGTTTGAAAAATCGGGGTCTAAAGTGAGGCCCAGCAATCCACCCTGACCGGTAGCATTCACTGGTGGAATTCCAGTTATGGGCTCACTTAACTGTCCGCCGGTATTGGCTATGCGCATATTTCCCTCCTTCTGGGTAATAAGGAATCTCCCATCCGGCAAAGAAATTATACCCCAGGGTTTTACCAGTTCATTACTAAGTATCCTGCCTTCATAAGCGGTAGCGGTTTTAACACCCGGTGCCCTTGTCTGGCCTTCAAAAGCAGGCTGATAATCGGTATTGGGTTTGCGGGTTTCTACCGGAGGATAAGTAGTGTCTTTTTCGTTGTTGCTGGTATTGCCCGTGGAATTGTTGTTATGTGTGCCACAGGAAATAAAAAATACAGATAAAGCTATGCTTCCAATTATGCCTTTCAACATGGTTATGGTTTTAAGTGTAAGCAAAGTTAGGTGCAGCTTTAGAAAATTGAACAATGAATCCGGAATAGCTTAAAAGCATACTCTTCCATTACATTAAATTTCAAAATATTTCCTGGTTCAGCATAAAAATTAAGTTCCTGAAGGCTTTGTAAATCTATTTACCCTATGAAATTCAATTCACCAATGCCCCAAAATAAGGACCATGTTTTTTCTGTCACGTTCAAACTTTGGCAAGTGTAAACCACCTTAAAACTTTTTCATTTTTCCCTAAATTGACAAAAACTTTTTGAGGGCATAAATTGAGGTGCCTGTTCCTATCTTTATGCCAATCCTTAATCAAGAATTATGCACCAGAATATTTCAAAAAGAAATCATATCAATATTTCAGGGAAAGGCAGGCAACCGATGGTTTTTGCACATGGGTTTGGATGCGACCAGAACATGTGGAGGTTTATTACTCCTGCATTTGAAAACAACTATAAAATAATATTGTTTGATTATGTAGGCGCCGGGAGATCTGATAAATCGGCCTATATTCCCGAAAGATATGATTCACTCCAGGGATATGCTACTGATGTTATTGAGATCTGCGATTACCTCAATTTAAAAGATGTGATCTTCGTTGGCCATTCTGTAAGCAGCATGATTGGTTTACTTGCTGCAATTGAGCGCCCCGAACTATTCAGTAACCTCATAATGGTAGGGCCTTCTCCTTGTTATATTAATAAAGATGGTTACACAGGTGGATTTGAAAAAAGAGATATTGAAGGGCTTCTGGAGACCATGGAAAAAAATTATATCGGGTGGGCAAATTTTCTTGCACCCAATATCATGGGTAATAAGGAAAGACCTGAACTTGGAGAAGAACTTACTGAAAGTTTTTGCACCACCGACCCAGTTATTGCTGGACAATTCGCAAGAGCAACATTCTTTTCAGACAACCGTGAAGACCTGGTGAAATTACAAACACCTTCACTGATCCTCCAGTGTTCAGAAGATATTATTGCACCCACCTCAGTTGGCCATTACCTGCACAGCCACCTTGCAAATAGTACACTTAGAATAATGAATGCTACAGGACATTGCCCACACATGAGCGCACCTGAAGAAACCATTACATTGATAAAAGAATATCTTTCCCAACAGGTATGACAGATATATTTTTCAATACTTCCCCTGCCGGTTATTTTTCTTTTTACGACAATGGTTGTATTTATGTAATTAACCAGACGGCGTGCGATGCATTGGGTTATGAAAAAGTAGAACTGGAAGGCAGTCAGGTTGAATCCATTTTCACCATACCAACAAAGATCTTTTACCAGACCCATTTCTTTCCTATGGTAAAGATGCATGGCCATGCTGAAGAGATCTTCATTACCCTGCTTACAAAAAAGGGCGAATTCCTGCCGGTACTGTTAAATGCAAAAAGGATCCATCAAAAAGAAAACAGTTTTACTGCATGTTCATTCATTGTGGTTCCAAACCGGAAGAAATTTGAGGATGAATTGGTGGCCGCTCGTAAACAGGCCGAAAATGCGTTACAGGAAAATTCTGAATTATTACAGGCAAAGGCCGCCCTGCAAACCCGTGCGGAACAACTTGATGACCAGATGCATATTGTAAATGAACGCAACAATGAACTGAAACAGCTCAATCACGTTATTACCCATAACCTCAAAGAACCGCTCAGGAAAATGTTGTTGTTTGTTGACAGGCTTCAGCTTTTTCAATTACCTGAAGAAACTTCCCATTCAATGGAAAAGCTGGCAAGGGCCTCGGCTCAAATGAAAAATATTGTGAAAGGCTTACAGCAATATGTCTGGCTCGATGAGGTTGACCTGAAGTTTATAAAAGTGGACCTCAACCAGCTGATCGAAACTGCGTGTAGTAAGATCAGAGAAGAAGAGGTTGAGAACGTGCTTGATATAAAAACCGGAACCCTGCCGCATATTGAAGCGGATGAAGAGCAGTTAAGTATCCTTTTTTATCATATTTTATCTAATGCCGTTAAATTTAAAAATGGGGACAAAGCATTTGTAACCATTAAATCTACCGTAATAAAAAAGAACCGCTTCAGAACCGTAAGGAACAAATACCAGTATGAAGATTTTCTGAAGATTGAAATTTCTGACAAGGGAATAGGATTTGACCCCGGCTCAGGAGAATCTGCTTTTGAACTTTTCAGAAAACTGCACATATCTGAAGGAACAGGACTTGGACTGGCACTTTGCAAAAAAATTGCAGGCAATCATTCGGGTTATATCAACATTAGCAGCCTAATCAATAAAGGAACCATAGTTGAAATATTATTACCTGTTTCACAAAATCACAGGTGATGTTTGATTGTTACATTTAGTTGTTAATTTTGTTGCCTTCATTAAATAGTATATTATGCATCAATCCGGAGTAAAAACTATTTTATTGATAGATGATGATGAAGATGAGTATGACATGATCATTGAAGCCATTAAAAAAATAGATCCGGGTGTAAAGGTATTTTTTCTGGACAGGATAGAAGAATGCCTGAAATACAAGGGTAAGGAGTTTGATCTGATACTTCTTGATATTAACATGCCCCAACATGATGGGTTTTCATGGCTCAGGCAGATCAGGAATAAAAACAGGGATGTTGCCGTGGTTATGTATTCCAACTCTTCCAATCCTGCAAATATTGCCCGTGCTTACAATGAAGGCGCCAATTTATTTTTCAATAAGCCGGAAAGTTATTCTTTGCTCATCACGGGCATTAAAAAACTTTTGAATCTTGACTGGCGTCACCCTTTATCCATTACCCGGGAATATATTCAGGAAGGAAGATACCTTACTTTTCAGGAAGCCTGACAACCTGGTCTACCTGAAGATCATTCACAATAATGTAAATTCCATTTGCGGTGAAAATTTCTATGTAAAATATTTGCACAGCCTTCTGTTGATCATTATGATTTTACAAACATCCTCCATTGGTGAAAAGGGACAGACATTGTAGAAATTCCGGAACCATACAACAAACATTAGCGTTCAGCATGCGATCGTGAATATCAGAATGTCATATTGGAGACCGGGGCAAAAGCAATTGACCGTTATTGCCGGCCAATTGCTTTTCTTATTTCAGGAGCCACCTTGTCTCCCAGCAATTCAATGGCATGCAGGATCAATTTATGAGGCATGGGTCCCATGCTCATCTGAGCCAGGAAACGGGTATGGTCAAACAGTTCGTGTTCATACAGGATCTTATCGATCACCTGTTGGGGGCTTCCTACGAGCAGAGCACCTGTAGCTCCTGTAGATGCATCAAATTGTTGCCTCGATGATGGCGGCCATCCTCTTTCCCTTCCAATGCGGTTCATTACTTCGGCATAAGGAGGATAAAATTCATCGGCTGCCTGTTTCGCATCATCTGCAATGTAGGTATGTGAGTTGATGCTTAGCTGCATCTTTGCAGGATCGTGACCTGCCTCCTTATATACCCTGCGGTATAATTCCACGAGCGGAACAAACCTTGAAGGCATTCCACCTATAATGGCAAGCGCCATAGGCAATCCAAGTGTGGCAGCCCTTACCACTGATTCAGGTGTTCCTCCCACGGCCACCCAAACAGGAAGCTTCTCCTGATATGGCCGTGGATAAATGCCCTTGTTATTGATGGTTTGCGTAAGTTTTCCCTTCCAGGAAAAGATCTCTCTTTCATTCAGTTTAATCAGCATCTGAAGCTTTTCAGAGAACAATTCATCGTAATCAGAGAGATCATAACCAAACAAAGGGAAAGATTCAATGAAGGAACCACGTCCCGCCATCACTTCTGCCCGGCCACCGGATAACTGGTCCACAGCCGCGAATTGCTGAAACACCCTTACAGGATCTTCCGAGCTCAATACAGTTACCGCGCTTGAAAGCTTTATTTGTTTTGTTTTAACTGCCGCCGCTCCAAGAATTACACCTGGAGACGAAACTGCATAATCAGGCCGGTGGTGTTCACCAATGGCAAATACATCCAGACCCACCTGGTCGGCCAGTTCTATTTCCTCCATCAGATTCAATAAACGCTGGTGGGTGGAAATCTTTTCGCCGGTAAGCGGATGTTGTCCAATATCTGCAAAGGTGTATAATCCTAATTCCATTGAACTAAGTTAAGCCCTAGTACCGGAATTGGCCTTTCCGGAATACAGCTTCGCTTCCGGATTTTTAATTAAAATGACATGTCTTATCATTACGTTTCTGAAACAAAATTTATATTCCTGATAAGAGAATTTACCTATGGTGTTATTAGAACAATGGAAAAGCCCCCGGTGTTTTCAGCTCAGGTTTTAGCACCTGGCCGGGGTGCTTGAATAATTGAAACTTCTTTTTTATATTACTGTCCCCTAACAGCTTTCGCAATCATTTTTTTATCCAAAACTAACCAGGCCAGGCCTGAAAACATATGAGAAAATTAGCAATAATGGTGTTGTTCGTGCTGATTTCAGTGAGCATGATAGCCCAGAAAAACAAAAACAGAAATGAGAACCTCCCTTCATTTGGTGATGTTACAAAAGAAGACCTTGAATTAAAGCAATGTGATTTCGATGCAAATGCCGAGGCCATGATCCTGGTTGAAGATGGCCGTATTGAAGCCGTTTTCGGAAAGGGCATTGAAATGAAGAAAAGGGTCAGGATCAAGATCCTTGATAAAAAAGGACTTGACTGGGCCAATGTAAAACTGGTGTATTACAGTGAGGGCAGGCAACAAGAAATTTTAAGCCTCAGTGCACAAACTTATAATCTTGATGCATCAGGAAAGACCGTTGTAACCAAACTTGATAAAAAGCTGGTTTATGATAAAAAGCTGAATAAAAGGCTTACGGAAAAAACATTCACCTTCCCCGATGTCAAGATCGGCAGCATCATTGAATATGAATATAAACACACAGGCATTGGTTTGATTGACTGGTATTTCCAAAGATCCATCCCTGTCAGGTACAGCCATTTTGCAATTGATTTCCCTGAGGAAATTGAAGTGTCGGTTATTCCATTCTGCTCCCGGCAATATGAAGCCGAAGTAAAAAATTCGGGCGTACGCAATATCAAGGAATATTCCATGAGCAAGGTGCCCGGCCTCCGTAATGAACCATTTGTGATCAACGAAGACTTTTACCGAGACAGGCTTGAAACAAAGATCACGGCTTACTATGCTGATGGCAGAAGAATGAATAGAGTGGCCAACTGGAAAGAGGTGATAAAAAGCCTGATGGAAGATGAAGATTTTGGGGTACAGATCAAAAGAAATATTCCAAAAACTACAGAGCTGGATGTCAAATTGAATTCACTCAGCACTCCTTATGAAAAAATGAAATGCATTTATAAATATGTACAGGATAATATGACCTGGAATGAATCGCCTGGTATCTGGGCGCTGGATGGTGTACGAAGCGCATGGAAGGATAAAAAAGGAACCGTAGGTGAGATCAATCTTATCCTGGTAAACTTTTTGAAAGAAGCAGGGATCAATGCAGATCCGGTTCTTGTAAGTACCCATGAACATGGTATTGTGAATGCTGCAGATGCCGGAACATATGAAAGTTCAGGAATACGGCAATTTGATAAAGTAGTGGCCTATGTGGAAATGGATAATAATGTTTACGTACTTGATGCCACTCAAAAAGATGTTCCTGTTCACCTCATACCCTCAGATATTCTTATGACGGAAGGTTTGGTGATTGAAAAGCTTGAAACCCAGGAATGGGGATGGAAATCACTTTGGAGAGATGACCTTGTAGCCAAAAACATAATAATGATCAAAGGCAATATAGAAGCCGAAGGGAATTTAAACGGCCAGATAGAAATTACCAGCTTTGATTATGCCAGGTTATCAAAACTGGGAACTGCCAGAAAAGGAAAAGAAAAGTATATTGAAAGATATGCACCTAAAAATGCTTCCAACATCAATGTGGAAGATGTAACCTTTGAGAATCTTGATTCTGACAGCTTACCGCTTATTCAGAAGATCAAATTCAAACAGAAGCTAAATGCAGCCGGTGAATACCAGTATTTCTCAACCAACATTCTAACCGGACTTGAAACCAATCCATTTGTTGCGGACAACAGGGTTACCGATGTATTTTTTGGTCCCAACCAGAGTTATTCGATTTATGGAAACTTTCAGGCGCCGGAAGGTTATCAGTTTGAGGAGCTGCCGAAAAACATCAAAATGATCATGCCTGATACCAGCATTGTTATTTCCAGGGTCGCCCAGGTTTTCAACAATACTTTACAGACAAAGATTGTTATTGATTTTAAAAGGCCGTTTTATCCTGCCGACCAATACGATCAGCTGCAGGAATTTTACCAGCGCTTATTTGAAATATTGAACGAGCAATTTGTTATCCGTAAAAAGAACGCCTTACCATAATATGAAACATCTTATTTTTTTAGCTGCCTGTTTATCATCAGCGGCCATAATGAATGCACAGGGGCCCTACAGTCTTGAAAACATTCCGGACTCAATCAAAAAAAATGCTACTGTCATAACCCATAACGAACAAATGGAGCTCGGGATAGAAAGTCCTGAGAAAGCCGTTCTGAAAGTAAAAAAGGTTTTTACGGTAGTGAATGAAGAAGGTAGAGGAGCACTTGTATTTAATAAGTACACATCTCCTTACACAAAACTTGATGAAGTAGAGATCAGGGTATATGATAAAATGGGGAAATTGGTATCGAAGCATAAAAAGAAAGACCTGACTACCGTGGCTTATGGTGAGGGGCTGGTGACAGATGGCTTTATTACCTATTTTGAAATACCCGCGCCTTCCTATCCTGTTACTGTTGAATACAATTATGAACAGGTGTACAAAACAACCCTGATCATTCCGGACTTCAGGTTCATCAATCCCAAAGAAGCCGTTATCCAGTCCAGTTACACTGCAAAAATACCTGCCGGTTTAAACATTCGATATAAGGCCATGCAAACCAATATCCAGCCTGTAATAACCAAAGAGGGAAGCCTTACAGTGTATCATTGGTCAGTAAAAAACCTGCCACCGGTAGAGGATGAAGCGGGCAGCGTAGATTACAGTTTCAGGTTTCCGCATGTAAGTATGGTGGTCGATCAATTTTCACACTATGGTTATAAAGGGGACTTTTCGTCCTGGAAAACTTTTGGAAACTGGATAAGGGAATTAAACAAAGGGATGGACGAACTTAATCCCGAACGCAAACAGTTCTTCAACAACCTGGTGAAAGATGCAACAACTGAAAAGGAAAAGATCAGATTGATATACCAGTTCCTTCAAAATAATTTTCGTTATGTAAGCATTCAGCTTGGAATAGGAGGAATGAAATCATTTCCTGCAAAATTCACCGATGAAAAAAAATATGGTGATTGTAAAGCTTTGAGTTTTTACATGAAAGCTGCACTGAATTCTGTTGGTATCAATAGTAATGTTGCCCTCATCAATGCGCAATACAACCAGGCGCCTGTGGACCCTGATTTTCCAAAAAATGGTTTCAATCATATGATACTTTGCGTTCCCGGAAAACAGGATTCGGTTTGGCTGGAATGTACAAGCAACACCGCCGAATTTGGACAACTTGGAAGTTTTACCGAAAACCGGAATGCATTGTTGATCACAGATAAAGGAGGGGTGCTGGTTCCTACACCGAAAAGCAGGGCGGAATCCAACTTATTTCTTACCCATACCGTGGTAAAAATGGATAATGATCTTTCTGCACTTACAGAAACCAGGATGACCACAAGTGGAGAATACAGTGAAATGCTGTCCTATTTCATTAAAGAAAACAGGGATGACCTAAAAACCCTGCTGGTAAAATACCTTGGATACAAACAACCCGACGATTTTTTAATGACCAGGGAAAATGAAAAAGAATTTGTTTTAAAACTGTCTTTAAGAAAGGTACCCGAGTTCAATGCAGGATCTAAATTTTTCCTCAATCCACGGATAAGTAAGATCTCAACCACCATACTACCGGTATACGAAAACAGAAAACTTGATTTTTACTTTGAACATCCTTATGAAAAAAAGGATACTACGGTACTTGTTTTACCACAAGGCTTTACAGTTGATGTACTGCCAAAGGAAAAAAACATAAAGAGTGACTATGCATCTTACCATTCAAGCTCCTGGCTTAATGAAAAAGAAAATGCGGTGTACACAGCCACTACACTTGTTCTTGAGAAACATAAGATCCTGGCAAAGGATTACAATAAGGTAAAATCATTTTTTGATGAAGTGATCCAGGATGATGCCCAACGGCTTGTTATTAAAGGAACAGTTGGGCAGCCACAGGAGAAAAGAGCTTTCTGAACCTTTATAAAACAAGCTGTCCATATAATTTCTGAAGAGTTTCACCCGGGTCGCTGCAAAGTCCCGGGTGTACTTTTGAGGCCTGTACCACCGTACTTCTGGTTGCTGTTAACCAGCGGAATCTTGAAGCCATATCAAGAGAAGCAATGGGGCCGCCTGATTTTTCTCCTTTACAGATCCTTTCAAATGACCTGAGGTGTTCTTCCACTTCGCTGCAATCCATGTCATCGCAAAGCACCTGTAACTTCTTTTTATCTATGGTATAAACTGTCTGAAGAAAGCTATGGTCCCTGCAATACATAACCACTCCCACATTAAGGAATTCCTCTCTTTCAACCCGGGGCACCACCCGGATCACTGCGTATTCAAATAAATGTTTTCCCTGCATCCTGGGCCTGGTTTAAAAATATTTGAGAATGCTCTATCCGGTTTAATAAAAACTGTTCATACATTGTTCTTTTCCCTGCAATTGAAATCATTTCATCTTCAAGCCACTCATCCGGTATCTGATTCACAATCCGGTGTATTATTTCAGGTTGTAAAATTCGTTTCAACTCCCTGTCCGCTTTCTCCAGCCGGGTTGCCCGTTGCAGCAAAACATGATCCTTTACCTGAACAAATGGGTTGATACCTGCCTTTTGCCAGTCATTGCCGGCATGATGAAAATACAATGAAGCGCCATGGTCTATCAGCCAAAGTTCTTTATGCCACATCAGCATATTGGTATTGCGAGCAGTACGGTCAACATTGGTAAGTAAACAATCCAGCCAGACTATCCTGGATGCAGTATCAACTTCAACCTGATTCACTACAGGATCGAAACTAATGGCACCGGAGAGATAATGTAATGCCAGGTTCAAACCACCACTTGCTTTTAAAAGATCCTGAATTTCCTCATCAGGCTCAGTTCTGCCAAAAGCAGGATCAACGTCTGCAAATACAATTTCCGGAACCCTGAAACCGGCAGCCCGTGCAAGTTCTCCACCAATAAATTCAGCTATCAACGCTTTGATGCCCTGGCCTGCACCACGAAATTTAAGAACATAAAGAAAACCGTCATCTGCTTCCACAATGGCAGGAAGTGAACCCCCTTCGCGCAGGGGGGTAACATACCTGGTTACCTCAACTTTCCTGATCTTTTCTTTGTTATCGTTCATTTATGGAAGGAAATTAACCGGCTAAAGATAAGTTGAGCGTATGGAAAGATCATATCCGGCCCATTCCTCCAATGAAATAACAGAAGAAGGCTTTA
>CBIHLW010000017.1:0-16211 GCA_966210755.1 uncultured bacterium | reverse complement strand
GACCTATTTCAAACTCAAGAACTTTATATAAAATGGAAACTATCAGCCCCAATACTCCTGTGATCCCTGCCTTAACCGCCAAAGATTTTGCAACCGATCAGGAAGTACGCTGGTGCCCCGGTTGTGGCGACTATTCAATTCTTGCCCAGGTGCAGAAAGTGATGCCCACACTTGGAATACCCCGTGAAAATATTGCTATCATTTCAGGGATTGGTTGTTCTTCCAGGTTTCCTTATTACATGAATGTATACGGAATGCATTCCATTCACGGACGTGCAACGGCTATTGCCAGCGGGCTGAAAGCTTCACGTCCCGACCTAAGCGTTTGGATTGTTACAGGTGATGGTGACAGTTTAAGTATTGGCGGAAACCACACCATCCATCTGCTTCGTCGCAATTTTGATGTGAATGTGCTTTTGTTCAACAACCAGATCTATGGACTTACCAAGGGACAGTACTCTCCAACATCAGAAGAAAATAAGGTAACCAAGTCAACCCCTTTTGGAAGTATTGACCATCCTTTTAATCCACTGGCACTTGCCATGGGAGCAGATGCCACTTTTATTGCAAGAAGCATGGACCGCGATCCGAAACATTTACAGGCCATGCTGCTCCGCTCCTATGCACACCACGGGGCTTCCTTCCTTGAAATCTACCAGAATTGCAACATTTTCAATGATGGTGCATTTGAAATATTTACAGAGAAATCATCTAAAAGCGACGAAGCATTGTTCCTTGAAAACGGACAACCACTGGTATTTGGGTCCAACAGGGACAAAGGGATCAAACTTGATGGATTTAATCCCGTAGCCGTTCATTTAAATGAAGGGTATAGTACCAGTGACCTCTGGGTACACGATGAATCGGACCTGTACAAGGCTCAGATTCTTACCAGGATGTTTGATGATCCAAAAGCAGATAAGCACCTGCCCAGGCCTTTTGGTGTTTTTTACCAGGCAATCAGGCCCACATACGAAGACATGCTGAAACAACAGATCGAATACGCTAAAGAAAAAAAAGCAGCTGACCTGAATAAGTTATTGAAGGGTAATGAAACATGGACGATTGCTTAGCCGGATGAGAAGAAGAATTCAAAATTAAAAATTCAAAATGTAAAAAACCTGGTTCATCAAACTCATTAACAGGTTGTACCAGTAACCTGACCACAGATCACTTACCAGCTCCGTCTTTTACATTTTTATTTTTCATTTTTTTTGAATTTTTCATTTTGAATTTTGAATTTGACTTCAATTATGCTTATTCACATTCACCCGGTAAATCCGCAGGACAGGTTAATAAAACAGGTGGCCGGCATACTGAAAAGTGGTGGTATCATTGTATATCCCACAGACACCATCTATGGTTTGGGTTGCGATATATTTCATCACAAAGCAGTAGAAAGAATATGCCGGATCAAGAATATTCAACCTGAAAAAGCACAACTTTCATTTGTTTGTTACAACCTGGCAGACCTGAGCCATTATGCAAAACAATTATCTACACCCGTTTATCGTACATTGAAACAATATTTGCCCGGGCCTTACACTTTTATCTTACCGGCAAGTAAAGAAGTTCCCAAAATACTCAAAACAAAAAAAGACACTGTTGGCATCCGCGTACCCAACAATACTATTGCCCGTTGCATTGTAAAAGAATTAGGCAACCCAATTTTAAGTGCAAGCCTGCCCGGTGAAAATGTTGAAGATTATACCGATCCTGAAATCATTTCTGATAATTTCGGAAACCTGGTGGACCTGGTAATAGACGGCGGCATTGGAGGTACCATTCCATCAACCATCATTGATTTTACAAGTGGAGAAGCATCAGTGGTGCGTGAAGGAGCGGGTGCATTTTGAGACCGGGCCAGGAAAATCAAATTGCTTTCAGGAAAATTTCAAAAACCTGCATAGCCTTTATTGCGTCTCTGATCTGCTATCACAGATTGAAAAAAAGCCCTGCATAAAATCAGGGCTCCTTTAACCTTCAACCATTCTTTTAGCCCGATATTATCGGGAGCAGCACATGAAAAAGACAAGCTTAAGACGTTAAAACGCTGCATGGGTTTAATGGGACAGTACAGAAGTTTCCAGATCCTGTTCTGCATAACTGAGCCTGAAAGACTGCCGATGGTACCTGCAGGGACCATATTCATTTAATGCAGCCTGATGTTCTTTAGTAGCATATCCCTTATTCTGTGCCCAATTGTATTTCGGGTATTTTTTATGAAGTGTCTTCATAAAATCATCCCTGTACGTTTTAGCAAGGATGCTTGCAGCGGCAATAGAAGCATAAAGTCCATCGCCCTGGATGATGCATTTATGCGGTATTTTTTTAAATGGTTTAAACCTGTTGCCGTCAATAAGTAATAACTGTGGCTGTGGATTAAGTTGTTTAACCGCCAGGTGCATGCTCTTTACAGCTGCCCAGAGAATATTGATCCTGTCGATCTGTTTATTGCAACAACTGGCCACAGCAAAGCTGATAGCCTGTTCCTGTATTACAGGTCTTAATTCATATCGCTCTTCTTCCGTTAATTGCTTGGAATCATTTAACAAAGGATGATAAAAGTCGAGTGGTAGAATAACTGCAGCCGCAAACACCGGACCGGCAAGGCATCCCCGGCCTGCTTCATCGCATCCTGCCTCTGTGAGTTGATTTTGGTAATATGCCTGCAGCATGGCAACGAAAATAAGGTTTCAACCAATTTAGAGCTTCATCATTTTATTCACTATGCACATTTTTTGTTCTAAATCATCTTCCTCCATCTTCACAGGCCTACCTTTGCATCCCAATAAGCAAAAGATAATGAAGAGAAACAATAAGGCAGTTGCCAACTGGCTTTTGATTGGAGTAATAATGATCATTATACAAATTGTACTTGGAGGAATAACCCGGCTCACAGGATCAGGTTTATCCATTACCGAATGGGACCTGGGTAGCGGAACCCTGCCACCTTTAAACCATGAACAATGGCTTGTTGCATTTGATAAGTATAAACAAACGGAGCAATTCAAACAGCTCAATTCAGGATTTACGCTTCCGGATTTTAAATTCATTTTTTTCTGGGAATGGTTTCACAGGTTATGGGGAAGGCTGATAGGAGTGGTGTTTGCAATCCCATTTATCATTTTTTTAATTCAACGCAGATTCAAAAAAGAAATGGTATGGCCTCTGGTAATTCTTTTTTTACTGGGTGCTTTACAGGGAGCCGTTGGATGGATAATGGTTGCCAGCGGATTAACGGGAGATGCGGTATATGTAAGACCTGCGAAACTGGGTCTTCATTTTGTGCTTGCCCTGATTTTACTGGCCTACACGTACTGGTTCACTTTAAAATTCTTTGTAAAACCCGGTGACCTCAGCCACCACAAAAAACTCAGCGGTTTTATCTGGGTGATACTGGTAATACTCTTTGTTCAATTATTTTATGGCGCCATGATGGCCGGCTACAAAGCAGCGGTTTATGCACCCACCTGGCCAACAATAAATGGAGAATGGATCCCTTCTACAATTTCTGAACCGCTTCAGGACGGCATGAATGCAGCGGATGCCAGGTATTTCAGTGAAAGAAAAGCTATCATCACCACTCATTTCATTCACCGCAATCTTGCATATCTGCTCCTGATATCTGTGATGGCCTGGACCATCATGACATTCAGGTTAAAGCTGACCTCAGCATTCCGGAAGATCAGGTGGCTGCCGTTAATCTTTGTTTTAATTCAGGCCGTTTTAGGAATACTCACGGTATTAAGCAGCACGGGTATCAGGGCTTATAAATGGAATTATTTTGAATGGATGGCACAACTGCATCAGCTGGTAGCATTGTTTCTTTTAATGTCTCTTGTACATGCACTCTTTTTATTAACTCCAAAACAAAACCTTAATTCCTGAAACAATTCTTTCTCTTCCACTGAATTCATAGTATTTTGAGGGGGCATGAAAACACCGCTTAAAGAATATTTGCGGGGTATATTTTACTCCTTACCACTTCAATTGATATTTCTTCATTTCAGGAAATACCAGGTGTTGCTTGCCTTCTGGATCATCATGTTCAGCATAGTGAACAGCAGCTTTATGAAAAGCTTTGGTGCAGATGCACTATTCCTGGCACCAGAATACCTTGGGAATGTCAATTCCATCAGCGCTGCCATCATGGGCATGGCCATTGGCGTTTTTATCATGTGCTGGAACATTACCACATTCATTTTATTCAGCCGTCATTTTACTTTTCTTGCAGCTACCCAATATCCTTTTTTGAAATTTTGCATCAACAACAGTGTCATTCCACTGCTGTTCCTGATATTTTATCTTTTTAAAGCCTACCAGTTTGCACATTACAAAGAATTGATCAGCAATGTAGAGATCATTTTTTTAACGGTAGGATTTGTAGCGGGGCTCTTACTTATTATTTCCATATCGTTCTTTTATTTCTTCCGTGCCGACAAAGCCATACTGAAAAAAATCCATCCGGCTTTTGAAGGAGCTAAAAATGCGATCTACCATTTCCAACCGGAGCCGCATCCGGCCACGGTCAGGTCGCTTATTTATTCTGAGTGGTTCCTGGATTCTTTTTTCAGGATCAGGCGCTGCCGCGATGTTTCGCATTATTCAAAAGAACTGATGGAAAAGATCTTTAAACGTCACCACTTTGCCGCTGTGGTCAGTTTGCTGATAGCCTATCTGTTTCTCATAGTCATAGGTTTTTTTCTCGATCATAAATTTTTCCAGCTTCCCGCTGGCGCCAGCATTACACTATTATTTGCGATACTGATAGGTGTTAGTGGTGCCGTGGTTTATTTTTTCCAGAGCTGGAGTGTTCCGGCCTTCCTGATCTTTATTTTAGGACTGAATTTACTTTACCAGATAGAATTTATTGATCCGCGTAACAAAGCTTACGGCCTGAGTTATGAAAATGAAGAAAATCACCCGGAGTATTCGCAGGAAGCACTGGAAAAGCTGGGTAATATTGATTCAGGAAATATAGATAAAAAAAATATGGAGGCCATTCTTGGCCGGTGGAAAGCAAAGCAAAACAATGATAAACCACTGCTTGTTCTGATGACCACCAGCGGTGGAGGAACCAGAAGTGCCACTTTTACCATGAACGTGCTTCAAAGACTTGACAGTCTCACCAATGGTGAGATCATGAAGAAAACATTTCTGATAACCGGAGCATCCGGAGGCATGATCGGGGCAACTTATTTCAGGGAATTGTACAGACAAAGTCTTAGCAATCCAAACATTAATCCACGGTCTTATCAATATGTAGATGATATAGCCCAGGATCTGCTCAATCCTACATTTACCTCATTCATTGCAAGAGACCTTTTTGCACCCGAACAAAAATTTTCTGTAGGCCCCTATACCTATTTGCGCGATCGCGGTTTTGCCTTTGAATCTGCTCTGGATGATAATACCAATGGTTTTTTGAACAAAAGACTTACGGATTATTATGGAGATGAATTTTCAGCAAATATTCCGCTGATGTTTTATCATACCGTTATAACAAGAGATGGAAAGATGATGATCATCAGTACCCAGCACCTGAGATTTATGATGCAGCCACCTTCAGACTCCAATGACCTGCAATTGTCGGCTGATGCTATTGATTTCACCAGTTTCTTTGCTAACCAGGATCCGTATAATCTTCGGTTGCTTACCATTTTAAGAATGAATGCAACTTTCCCGGTGGTTTTACCAAACGTCTGGATGCCATCCAGGCCTGTAATAGATGTAATGGATGGAGGGCTGAGAGATAATTACGGTGTGGAAAATTCATTGAGGTTTTTGGCGCACATGGAAAATTGGATTGAACAGAATACCAGTGGTGTTCTGATCATCCAGATCCGCGACAGGATGGATGGTGGCTGGGAAAATCCATATGAATATGATAATCTTACAGGTAATGCTACCAAGCCCTTCTTTCTGCTGCAACATAACTGGTATAAGATGATGGATTATTTTCAGAGCGATATGGAAACCTATTTTGTGAATAATAGCAAATATCCCATTCACAAGATCTCGTTCCAGTACATTCCAAACAAGGAAGAGGACAAAGCCGCGCTGAGCTTTCATTTATCCCAGAGAGAAAAAAAAGATATCAGAACTTCATTGAATTCAAAACACAATCAGGAAAATTTTAACCGGCTCATCAATCTGTTGAGTACAAATGGAAGACTGGCAGAGAATAAGTGAACCGGTGGGTGCCTGTTAAATATCACTGGCTGATTGCAACAGCTCAAAGCATTTAGGAATCATCCGAATATCCAGATGTTCCATTGTTTCCAGCGGGTCTCCATCAATATGCATGGGTGCATGTTGCGGGTTCGAAATTTTTATGGAAGGGGTCTGAAAATAAAGCACGCTGGCTTTTTCATTCAACACATCCGTTTCCTGCAATTTATTATAACCGCCCACCTGCAAACAGGCCTGTAATAATACATTCAGTTTATTTTGTTTCGTCATTACAACAATGTCGAGCAAGCCATCCTCCAGACTTGCCTTTGGTGCAATGGTAAAATGATTACCACACTGATTACTGTTGGCAATGGAAATAAAGAACGCATCGGTTTTAATTTCCTTTCCATTTATTTCCATAATAAAAGAATAGGTTCCGGCGGTGAAAAAATGAGCGACTGTTTTCCGCACATAGGTGAGCAAACCTCTTTTGGGGTCGTTGGCAAAATCATGCGCCACCTGTGCATCAAAACCCAATCCACAAAGCATGCAGGCAAAACTGTCATTGATCATGAAGGCATCAATGTGCCGGCCCTGTCCACTGAAAATAATATCCAATGCCCGGGAAGGGTTTTTGGGAATCCCGGCGCTGAATGCAAGACCGTTTCCTGAGCCGCAGGGTATGATCCCAAATGGCAGGCCAAGTACCCGCAAACTATTTACAGCCTGGTTAATGGTACCATCACCGCCAGCTATTATGATATCAGTGAATCCCTGCTCTTTTATTACAGGAAATAAAAAAGAATAATCGCCACCGGCAACTGAAGGATAAAATGCGAAATCGATCCCCGCATGCTTTGTTTTGCTTTCAATCAATACCTGCAGGGAAGATTTGTTTTTTGTTCCTGAAATGGGATTGATGATATAGAGAAGTTTGCGGCCTTCTGCCCTCTTATTTAGGGAATGCAGATCCATGTTTCCTTTATCAGTTCCATCATTCATTTGATTCAAGTTCTCTGAAAAATTCAAAATTAGGCCATCAATAACTTATTTGACCAAAGTACCCCGTTCAGGCGCTACCACTTCATCAACGCGCTGGCCCATGTAAATCCACTACCAAAAGCAGCGAGACATACAAGATCACCATTTTGAATTTTTCCTTCCTGCCAGGCTTCACATAAAGCAATAGGAATGGAAGCGGCGGTTGTATTGCCATAACGCTGAATATTATTGTATACCTGTTCATCCTTCAACTTCATTGTATGCTGTATGAACTGGCTGATGCGAAGATTGGCCTGGTGGGGCACCAGTAGTTTTATATCTGAAGGTTTATATCCGTTTTTATTCAGGGCCTCCATGATCACTTCAGGAAATTTCACAACTGCTTTTTTAAAAACAGCCTGTCCATCCATATTAGGAAAAACCTGCGCATTGTCAATGATGGCATGACTTAAAAACATCTGTCCCATTTCGGCATTGTCAAAGCTGGCAAGCCCTTCCTTCCAGTAATTAGCGTGCGATCCCGGGTTATACATCGCCAGCACTTCCGCTTCACTTCCGTCGCTATGTAAATGAGTGCTGAGTATACCTTTATTATCATCATCTGAAGGTTGCAACACAACTGCTCCTGCCCCATCGCCAAATATCACCGTAACGTTTCGCCCTCTTGTGCTGAAGTCCAGTCCGAAAGAATGCTTTTCACTTCCTATCACAAGAATGTTTTTATACATACCTGATTTAATGAACTGGTCGGCAACACTGAGCGCATAGATAAACCCACTGCACTGGTTCCGCACATCCAGCGCGCCGATCTCTTTCATTTTTAAAGCTCTTTGTACCAATACGCCACAACCGGGAAAATAATAATCGGGGGACAGTGTTGCAAACACAATAAAATCTATATCCTGCGGTGTGATGCCCGCTCTTTCAATGGCGATCTTTGCCGCTTCCACTCCCATGGTAGCGGTTGTTTCTTTTGTGCGGTGTGCATAACGTCTTTCTTTGATGCCGGTTCTTTCCTGGATCCATGCGTCGCTGGTATCCATATATTGAGTAAGTTCTTCGTTGGTCATCACCTGTTCGGGAACATACATTCCAATTCCGGCTATAAATGATCCTGGCATAACAATCGTTTGAATAAATATAAAACCTTGAGCGCATTAAAAATATGATTTGGCAATAACTTTAACTATGGATCAGCACACCGGGAAATATATCATTGGTTTTGGTATCCTAATTCTTGTGATTGGCGTATTGGTCTATTTTTTTCATGATAAATTACACTGGGTAGGCCGGCTGCCTGGAGATATAAGGATCGAAAAAGAAAACTCAAGGTTTTATTTTCCGATAACAACAATGATAATCTTCAGTATATTGATCACGCTTGTAGTAAATGTGATCCGGAAAATTTTTTAAATTAGGACACAAAAAGGTTGTACGGGCTAAAAAGAATCAAAAAACTATCAGACCTCCCAACTTCAACAATCAACATCCTTGTTCATTATTCGATATTCCTCATGGTTAGAAGGTTAACTTTTTTACTTAATATCATATATTTAGTTAACCAACTCCAACTGCATGACCACCCGTCGTGATTTCTTAAAAAATTCAGGCATCATCACAGCAGGCGCGCTGTTGAACATCAACCAATTTAAAACGTTTATCCGCAAGCCATCTTCTGTAATTGTGATCGGTGCAGGATTCGCCGGACTTGCAGCCGCCAACTATCTCAGGAAGAAAAAAATTAAGGTTACCGTGCTTGAAGCCAGGAACCGCATAGGCGGCAGGGTTCATTCATTTAATATTCCCAATGAAGATCTCGTGGTGGAATTAGGTGCGGAATGGGTGGGTAAATCGCACGAACGGATATTGACCATGTGTGAAGAATATCAACTTGAACTATTCAACAACCAGTTTGAATCGCACCTCGTATACAAGGGTAAATATTATGGAAAAGGTGAGTGGAAATATTCTGAAGACTGGGATCTGAAATGGAAGGATATGTTGAAGAAATATCAGAGCATGACCGACGCCCAGAAAAGATCCATCGACAAATATGACTGGTGGAGGTACCTGGTGAATCATGGTTGTGAAGGCAGGGACCTTGAGATCCGGGAATTACTCGACAGCACTGATTTTGGTGAAAGCATCAGGCATGTATCCGCTTTTGCGGCGCTTGCAGAATATGCAGAAAGCAGTGAGAAGAATGAAATGGATTTTAAGATCAGAGGAGGGAACATTCAGCTTGCAAATAAAATGGCAACAGATATCGGACATGAGCATATTTTAATGGAACATGCTGTTACAAAAATTGAACAGGGTGTCAACAAGGTAAAGGTTCATTGCAGTAATGGCAAAGTTTTTACGGCAGACAGGATCATTTGTTGCCTGCCAACTTTCTCCGTGAAAAAGATCCAGTGGTTGCCAGGCCTGCCCCCTGAAAAAGTAAATGCCATCAATGCGCTTCAATATGCAAGGATCAACAAGCATCCGGTTTTGTTCAGTGAAAGATTCTGGCCTGAAGATTTTGACATGGCAACAGACCTGCCAGCGCATTATTTTTATCATGCTACCAAAAATCAACCTGGAGATAAAGGTGTTTTGATCTCCTACACCATTGGCGACAAGGCCGCAGTGATTGCCAACCAGGAAGAAGGATTCCACAGAACCATCATATCCCAGGCCTTAGAACCTGCTTTTGGAGACATTACCAGCAAAATGCAACATCATTGGAACTACTATTGGGGCAATGATGAATTTTCCAGAGGAGCCTATGCTTTATATGGCATCGGACAATGGTTCACTATCATGCCGGTGCTGAAAAAACATTTTATGAATACTTATTTTGCCGGTGAACATCTTGCAGACTGGCAGGGCTTCATGGAAGGGGCCATCCAAAGCGGGGAAGAAGCCGCAGAGGCGATTGTGTGAGACAGTCGGGGGTAGAGCGTCAGGAGCCGGTAGGGAGCCGGGGATTTTTCATTTTTCCCCATTATTCATCAAGTGTAAAACGAAGCGCACTCTGTTCCTTTCAAAAATGATAATAGTATTATAAAGATTGCACTTAAACTCGTTTCCCCGTTTAATTTAATTTACCTTTGCGCTCCTTAAAAACAGTTACGAGCTGTGGGTTATGAGTTGCGGGTTTACCGGCTCAGGCTGGAAACTCGTAGCAGAAGTATTATTATTATATGGAAATCAGAAACATAGCTATCATTGCCCACGTTGACCATGGAAAAACAACACTGGTTGACAAAATCCTGCATGCCACAAAGGTTTTCAGGGATAACCAGGAAACCGGCGAACTCATCATGGATAGTAACGACCTTGAAAGAGAAAGAGGAATTACCATCTTCAGTAAGAACGCAGCAGTAACCTACAAAGGTGTTAAAATAAATGTAATCGATACCCCTGGTCACGCCGATTTTGGTGGTGAAGTGGAACGCGTATTGAAAATGGCAGATGGTGTTTGTTTACTGGTGGATGCTTTTGAAGGTCCCATGCCCCAAACACGTTTTGTATTACAAAAAGCGCTTCAGTTAAACCTGAAACCAATTGTGATCATAAATAAAGTTGACAAACCAAACTGTCGTCCAGACGAAGTGCATGATGCGGTTTTTGAACTTTTCTTTAACCTGGATGCGTCAGAAGAACAACTTGATTTCCCAACTTATTATGGTTCGGGTAAAAACGGCTGGTTCAACGACAGCCTGACCCAGAGTGAAGACATTACCCCTTTACTGGATGGTATCCTCAAGCACGTTCCGCCGCCAAAAGTATCTGAAGGTCCGCTGCAAATGCAGATCACTTCACTTGATTATTCTTCTTTCCTTGGGCGTATTGCCATTGGAAGTGTTGCACGGGGCATTATCAGAGAAAACCAGCAGATCGCTTTGATGCAGACCGATGGGGTGATCAAAAAACAAAAAGTGAGAGAGCTTTATGTTTTTGAAGGAATGGGTAAGAGAAAAGTTACAGAAGTGGTTGCAGGTGATCTTTGTGCTGTTGTAGGTCTTGAAGATTTTAATATCGGCGATACGATCGCTGACGTTGATAATCCTGAAGCACTTGCTGTGATCAGTGTTGATGAACCAACCATGAACATGCAATTTGGTATCAACAACTCTCCTTTCTTTGGAAGAGATGGAAAATTTGTGACCTCCCGTCACCTGCGCGACAGGCTGATGAAGGAAACTGAAAAGAACCTTGCCCTCAGGGTATATGATACAGACAGTGCCGATAGCTTTATGGTATATGGCCGTGGTATTCTTCACCTGGGCGTATTAATTGAAACCATGCGCCGCGAAGGATATGAACTTACCATAGGACAACCTCAGGTTATTGTGAAAGAGGTGGATGGAAAAAAATGTGAACCATTTGAAACCCTGGTTGTTGACGTACCCCAGGATTATGCATCTAAAGTTATTGACCTGGTTACACGCCGTAAGGGTGAAATGCATGTGATGGAAACAAAAGGTGATATGCAGCACCTGGAATTTGATATCCCTTCCCGTGGATTGCTTGGTTTACGTACGCAAATGCTCACCAGCACTGCAGGCGAAGCGGTAATGAACCATCGCTTCAGCGAATACAAGCCATGGAAAGGGCCTATCCCCGGCCGTAATAATGGCGTATTGATTGCAAAAGATAATGGAACCACCACCGGTTATTCGCTTGATAAATTACAGGACCGCGGTTATTTCTTTGTGGATCCGGGAGAAGAAGTTTACAGGGGAATGATCATAGGTGAGAACAATAAGCCAGGCGATATTGTAGTGAATTCCAATGAAGGTAAAAAACTGACCAACCACCGTGCAAGCGGAAGTGATGCAGCTACCAACATCCAGCCAAAACGCGAGATGACGCTGGAAGAATGCATGGAATACATTCAGCAGGACGAGTGCATTGAGGTAACGCCAAACAATATTCGTATGCGTAAGGTGATACTGGATGAAGATGAAAGAAAGAAAGTACAAAAGAGGATGAGCGCGGAAGCTGTTTGATCCTAATAAAAAGAAATTATAGGTATAAACCACCAGCCTTTGCTGGTGGTTTTTTTATTTTCTCCTGATACAAACAAAGATTTTAAATCGGGCTAAACAAATTCAAGTGCTTGTTTCGAGGGTTACATCTTTGCCTGGATGTAAATTGAAACCGCCGGCGATAACGACATGCCTGCCCTTTCATAACTTGCACCATGGTTGCCATCAATCTGGCAGAACCTTTGCAACTATAACCATATGCTTAAATCAATCGTTATTTTCTTTTTAGCTGCATTCATTTTGTCAGGCTGCGAATCCGGCCAGAATGAGAAGAACGATATGACCTATTCGTTTGCCTGTCTTGACAGTACGGTAAGTGGGAGTGAATTGAACAAAACCTTAGAAAAAGCAGGTGATATTATCCGTGATATTACTGTTAATGAGGATGCCATAACCGATCAGGTACAAAGTGAATATGGAGAAGCCTTTCACCGCGATGCCATTGAATCCAACACCTTCAACCTGCTGAATGATGTAAAGATCAACACGGCACTCACCACGGTGATGAATGAGCTTTTACAGGTACGCGAAAACCCCTCTGCTATTGTGTATAAGATTTATGCATTGGATGATGCCAATGTCAATGCATTTACTTTTGGAGGAAGGATCTATGTTACCAGGGCTATGTATGAAAAATGTAAAGGGAAAACCGCTCTATTGTATGCCATAATTGGTCATGAGATCGGCCATTCTGAAAAAGGCCATATCAAAAAAACCATCCAGGACATGATGGTGGCCAATAAAGTATTTGGAGAGCAAAATGGAATGACGGCCTTCCAGGTGATCAGAACCCTTACGGGATCCTTTAATCAAAAAAATGAACTGGAAGCGGATTATTACGGAACAGACCTCACGTATAATCTTAATGAGGATGTATGTGCGGCGGTTTTATTCTGGAGAGAAATGTCCGAACAGGAAAATCAATATAACAGGATGGAGGATTTCTTCAGGTCGCACCCTTTTTCTTCACTACGGGCACAATGTTTACAAACGCATATTGAAAAGAACTTTAACCGGAACTGCCAGGCGGGAACAACTGCCATGCTGAAATAGTGGATGGATCGGCGGGTTTTCAATTGACACAGATGCAGCTGTAATTTATTATGAAGGCAAAGCACATGGCCAAAGGCACATAGCGCTTAAAATTTTTTTTCCAATTAAGGAACTGTTGCGCCATACCCCTTCTATTTGGATTCCTTGACTCAGGCATGGAATACCGGCAAATAAAAGTTTTAGTAAATTAGTAACTGTAAGGCTTAGGCCATACTTCACAACTTGTTGCTATGCTCCGGAAATTTATTGCTTTACAATTTAAAAAGCCTTCGGGATGGCTGGGCATCTGGTCTTCCAACAAAATGATCAAAGGAAACCGGAAGCATTACGACAGACTTATCAATGATCTGGACCTGCAACCCCATGATAAATTGCTGGAGATCGGCTATGGTCCCGGCAGGGGTATTTACACCATCGCTGAAACCTGCCCTTCCTGCACTATACATGGCATTGACTTTTCATCGTTGATGTATAAACGAGCTACTGCGTACAACAAGGCTTCTATACAAAAAGGCAATGTGCTTTTGCAGCATGGCGATTTCTTAAAGTTGCCCGTTGCTGAAAACCATTACGATAAAGTGTTTTGCCTAAATGTTGTTTATTTCTGGAATGAACTGAAAGAACCTTTTGCAAAAGGGTTTTCCGTGCTGAAAAAAGGAGGATCCTTTTATATTTATATGGCCGACAGTTCCACCTTAATCGAAAAAAAAGCACCTGGCAGTGTATTTAATTTTTATTCCACTGCGGAGGTGGCGGAAGCGCTGAAATCGGTGGGTTTTGGTATTGTGGAGCAGTACCTGGAAAAAGGACATTATATAAAAGCGAGGAAATGATCGATAAAAAAGGCACTGACATTAATCATTCATATGACTACAAACAGGGTTGAAGCATTCAGCGATGGCGTTTTGGCGATTATTATAACCATTATGGTTTTGGAATTAAAAGTTCCGGAAGGAGCCAGCTTTAGCCATATAAAACCATTGTTGCCTGTATTTCTGACCTACTTATTCAGCTTTATTTATCTGGGCATTTACTGGAACAACCATCATCATTTAATGCACATTACAAATAAAATAAACGGTAATGTGCTTTGGGCCAATTTGCACCTTTTGTTCTGGCTTTCATTACTACCCTTTGCCACAGGCTGGATGGGGGAAAATCATTTTCAAAAAAACCCGGTTGCATTTTACGGAATTGTATTGCTGTTTAGCGCTCTTGCCTGGAAATTTTTAGTCTTCCAGATTATCAAAAACGAAGGAGCTCAATCAAATTTGCTGAAAGCTTATCATAATGATAAAAAAAGTTGGCTGTCCATAATACTTTATGCGCTGGGAGTGGGTCTTTCCTTTTTCCAACCCATAGCAGGCGTTTTGCTTTATATAATTGTAGCCATCATATGGTTCATTCCGGATACAAGGATTGAAAAACATTTGAATAATGAAATTGCAGGTGAATAACCGCCAATTGATTGATCAGGCCAGACCTCTAAGACTTTTGTGTCTGCAGGAACAGCTGCACAATGATGATCGGAGAATAATTATTGAAGTTTAATTTTTCATCATCAATTATAAAAAAACAAGGCTGACAACCTGCAGGAATGAGGCAATCAGGTTTAGGAATTTTTTTTTGACACCAGCTTTTAAAAACCATTTAAATTTTTGAAGATGAGCAAACTAATTATGTGGAATATCATCACGCTTGATGGTTATTTTGAAGGAGAGAAAAATTGGGAACTGGGTTTTCATGAATCCGTTTGGGGTAGTGAAATGGAACGCTTCAGCCTGGAACAATTGTATTCCACTGACTATCTCCTATTTGGCCGGGTTACCTACCAGGGCATGGCCGAGCATTGGAAATCCGCCAAAGGCGAAATCGCTGATCTTATGAATAAACTCCCCAAGATAGTTTGTTCCAGAACGCTGGACTCCGCAGATTGGAATAACTCCATCCTGATTAAAGAAAATGCAGCCGTTGAAATCAATAAATTAAAGGCTAAGGGCAAGAAAGATATGTATGTATTTGGCAGCGCCAACCTGTCTGAAACCCTTATCAAAGAAAACCTCATTGATGAATACAGGATTTGCATTGCTCCTGTTATTGCAGGAAAGGGAAGGTATTTGTTTTCAACAGGACTGCCGGTAAGAAAACTTTCATTGACTTCTTCACAGCCACTCACAACCGGCGGCGTAATTTTAAAATACAACTCATTATAATAAATATGACCAGCTAACCATCATGCTGATGCCAATAAAGTTATGTTTCAGGCAGGGCAGGCCCACCGCCATTTCAGTAGCCGTATCACATTGAAGAATTTCGTAAGATCGATTCAACGATATTTACCATTCAAATGACCATGACCAAAAAACGCATCCTGATTATATTTTCTATTTTTTTGGGCATCCTTGCTCTGCTCATATTCTATTTCGACAATCAGGTTGCATCATCTTCCAAAGACAAAATTTATTCGGATGTTAGGAAGGTGCCTTACAATCATGTAGGTCTTTTACCTGGCACAGGAAAATTTCTGAATGACAGCTCCATTAATCCTTATTACAAATACAGGATCGATGCGGCTATCATCCTGATGAAAGAAAGAAAGATCGATTACCTGATCATTAGTGGTGATAACAGCAGCGCTAATTATAATGAACCTGAAATGATGAGAGGAGATCTGATTGCTGCAGGCATCGATTCTTCGAGGATCTACCTGGACTTCGCCGGCTTTCGAACCTTCGATTCAATGATCAGGCTCAGGGAGATCTTTTCACAGGACGCTGTAACCATCATCTCCCAGGAATTCCACAACCAGAGAGCACTGTACATTGCAAAAAAAGAAGGAATTACTGCAATTGGTTTCAATGCACGGGATGTTTCTAATTCAGCCGGGTTGAAAACACAGGCCCGCGAAAAACTGGCCAGGGTAAAACTGTTTTTAGATTA
>CBIHLW010000016.1:0-16738 GCA_966210755.1 uncultured bacterium | reverse complement strand
TGATTTCAAAGTTCAAAGTTCCAGGTCGGTGACCTAAATTCGGAAGCGTCCTGAAGACTATTGCAGGTTATACGTAGCTAATAACTGATGAATCTATTTGTTTGCAGGGTCTTCCATTGACGACTCCGGCTCCAGACTCACGACTCTTTATTCGCGACTCCTACCTTCACCGCTTCACTTCATTATCCTCTTATTTGTTGGTGTGTAATTGCCGGGTACTGTTGAAGTTCCGAAAAACAACACCCCCAGGATAGATTTTGTAAACCGCCATAAATTAAAGGAAGGTTGATAGTGCTCCCTGTAAATTTTAGTAGCCTGGCGGGCGTGGACGATTTTTTTGTTTTTCATAATGGATGGTTTAAGAAATGTGGAAAAATAGTCAAGAAAGGTAGAAAAACTTGTTGATAAAACGAAGCTTTTTTATATTTTGGCGCTTTGAAATAGTTAAAAATCCCACTATGAAACGCTTAAAACCAAAACTTATTGGCTTAATACTGCTTTTTACAGCGCTGAATTCAGGGGCTCAGCTCAGGATTCCCAACCTCCGGGCTCCGGTTACCAATAACGACCTGAGGCTCAATCTACAAAAGATCATTGCTGATTTTCCTAACGGATTTACCTCTTTAAGGGGCGATACGCTTGAAGTGAACCCGCAGACAATTGAATTTGCCTCCAAATTAGAATTTGAAATGGCTCCGCAGAATTCAATCATGCAATACCGTTCCCTTCAACCCAAATACAGTTGGAAGGCGATGTTGCTGACTACAGAAGATTTTGAAGAAGCGTCCGGAAAATATAACTGGTTGTACAGGCAGTTAAAAGTAATGACCATTAAATTAGACGGTGGCTATACATTTAATCTTGATGGTAATTATGATGCACCGGATGAAGGCCGTGGATTCAGTACCAGTGTGTTTAAAATGACACCTAATGCCAGTAATATGCCTAAACTGAAGATTGAAGTGGTTATGGAATTTGAATTCCCTGAATGGAGAGTGAACCTGCTGGTATATGAAAAAGAACGGGAAGATACAGAGGGCGGTCCCCTATGATATGTTGAAGGTCCAAGTAAAATATTTTCAATAAATTGGAATATCATTATCTGAACATTCTATTTAGGAAAAGCAGGCTTTATTGCTGGATCCTTATCCGTCCATTAGGATTATTCAGCCTCATTTCTTCCATCATTTTCTCCCTTTCTTTCGTGTATTCTCCGGCGCTGAGCTTCTTTCCGTCTTTGGGTGCTTTTATCTTCCTGGTATTTACCCTGGACGATAGTTCAATGGCTTTATAAACGGTCTGTCCATTATCTATATCAAGTTCAAGGATCATTCCGGGTAACTGTCCCTGGTATTCCGGACCTGCAGGAACAGGAATGTCAGTTGTAAACCAGGCAATAACGATTGCAGTGTCTTCAACAGTGGTACGTTTCATCTGGCCATTTTCCATGCTCATTCTGGTGCTGTTACTGATCCTTGTTGATGTTGCTTTTCTTACAGTACGATCCTGTATGGTCCTGGTTTCATCCGAAAGCTTCCAGTCAAGCTTGCGAATGCTATCGGTAACAACAAAGCTTCTGTCAAACATTTCTCTCTGGTCAATTCTTATTGCTTTTTCAAAATCAAAATAGGAAATTTCATTAGCCGAACCCATAAAACGTACAACCATTCCATTACTCTGGAAGGTTCCCGCATCACCTTCCTTTTCTGCCTCTGGAAGATATTGCCATAATGAATGGGTACCGGTAAATAATAATTCAAACTGGTCAACCCTTTCTTTGGGTAACTGGCTGGCAATGGCAGGATCTGCATTGAATATTCGAACTGGTAATTGTACCGTACGTTCATAAACAATTCTTCCTTCTTTCAGCTGGGCGTTGATGCCCATTGAGTAAAACAATGTAACAAAGAATAAAATTTTTTTCATCGTTGCCTGTTTAGTTGTTATCAGTTATAAACGCCAACTTATCATTGCATTTTAACAAATGTAAAAGACAGGTATCGCAGATGCTGTTAATAGTCGTTGCAACTACGTTAATAATGGTTAAAGCTATTATGGACGGTAGATGAATGGGCTAATTTTGTCCGGATGCACAAACTCAGGAACATAAAATGGCTGCCCGTGCTGATGGTCTTTACCATTTTTGCTATTGCCGCTTTCCAGTATTACTGGCTTGAAAAAGCTTATGTAAGGGAGAAGCGGATACTGGAAAGGCAAACAAATATGTTGTTCCGTGAAACCATTGGTCAGTTGCAGGCTTCAAAACTCAGGATTGATCCAACAGACAGTTCCCGGTTTAAAAAGCTGTTGATCAAAACAGATAGTCCATCCAGGATCAGAACCCGTGAATTTAACAGGAAGATCACTTCCATGATGAATGGAATGGTGCAGAAGTATAAGGAATCGGGAAGAGCGCGCATAGTAAAGGATTCCGGCCGAACCCTGGTGATCCAGGACATTCCCGGCGATTCCGTCAAATATTTAAATTCAAATCTTTCCCCTGGTAAAAGAGACAGGCTGGTGCAGTTTCTGTTTGATGTGGATTCCATGCAGGATTCCATCAGGATCAAAGAGCTGGAGACGGCTTATGCCAGAAGGCTTGAAGAACAAAACCTTGAGGTTCCTTTTACCGTTGCACGCGTAAAGCCTGCTGAATCGGAAGATCATTTATATAATGAGGTGACCGTTGGATTTCAAAACCCCGTTACCTACCGGGTAGACCTGGGATCCACTACCGGGTTTTTATTAGGAAGAATTGCCGCACCCATTATTTTTTCAATATTCCTGGTTGGTTTCACTTTATTATCATTTTCGCTGCTTTACAGGAACCTGTTAAAACAAAGAAGGCTGGCTGATATCAAAAATGAATTTATCAGCAATATCACCCATGAATTAAAAACCCCAATTGCTACAGTTAGTGTGGCTATAGAAGCATTGAGGACGTTCAATGCCAGTCTGGATCCGGCCCGCACAAAAGAATACCTCGATATTTCAGCAAATGAATTACAGAGATTGTCCCTGCTTGTGGATAAGGTACTGAAGCTTTCCATGTTCGAAAAAAGCGCCATCGATCTGAAGTACGAGCCCATTGATATGAAGGACCTGGTAAGCGAAGTGACTTCGTCAATGAGATTACAGTTTGAAAAATACCACGCTGAGGTTATCATCCACGCCACTGACGATACTTTGTTTGAAGGCGACAGGCTACACCTGGTAAGTGTGGTTTTCAACCTGCTTGACAATGCATTAAAATACAGTTCAGGGAATCCAAAAATAACAATCGACATCAGCACCACGGCAGATAAACTTCTGCTTACGATAGCTGATTCCGGAATTGGGATACCCGCAGAATACACCGGCCGGGTCTTTGAAAAGTTCTTCAGGGTGCCAACAGGTAATCTTCATAATGCCAAGGGATATGGATTGGGATTGAGTTATGTGGCCCACGTAATCAACCGCCATAATGGAACCATAAAAGTTGAATCTGTTGAAGGAAACGGAAGTAAATTCATTGTTAACCTGCCACGGCACAAAGCCTGATTCCGTATTTTCGGAATACAAACATGCTCCATGGACAAAGTAAAGATCCTTTATGTAGAAGACGAAGTATTCCTGGCCAAAATTGTAAGCGAAACCTTACAGGGCAGAGGTTATGATGTGGTGCTGGAAAACGATGGAGGCAAAGCACTTGAAATATTCAATCGTGAAAAGCCTGATGTTTGTATCCTTGATATCATGCTTCCAAACAAAGACGGATTTATCATTGCAGATGAAATAAGGGAAAGAAGCGCAGACGTTCCCATTATATTTTTGAGTGCAAAATCACAAACCAGTGATATTTTAAACGGATTTAAGCTTGGCGCCAATGATTATATCCGGAAGCCCTTCAGCATTGAAGAATTAATTGCCAGGATTGAAAATGTTTTAAAAAATAAAAACCTTTCAGCCACAGAAACGGAAGAAGTAAAAATAGGTGCATATACGTTTAACACCAGACGGCAAACCCTGCATCATCCATCAGAACAAAAAAAACTTTCTTATCGCGAAAGCGAATTATTAAAACTCCTGTATAATAACAGGGATAAAATAGTTGAGCGAAGCGAGATACTTACCCTGCTGTGGGGAAGCGATTCTTTTTTCAACAGCCGGAACCTTGATGTTTATATTACCAAACTGCGTGGTTATCTAAAGCTCGATCCCGCCATCGTTATCATTACCATAAAAGGCATAGGTTACAGGTTTATAATGAATTGAAACCAGAAGAGCGGGCTATCCTGCCTGGCATAGCATTTTCATTCTGCATCTCATGGGTTCTGTTAAAAGAATAAGGAGAATCAGGAGGATATTGTTGTATACAGCTTCTTTTCTTCTTGCACTGTTTTTCTTTTTTCTGATTTTCGTCGACAATTTTGTTGAGCCCATGCTCCGGAAAAGGATCCATACCTTAATTATCGAGGGCTCGGATAGTTTATATACTTATAAACTTGGAGGCATCAATGCCAATTTTTTTGGAGGTAACGTTGAGGTGGAAAATCTACAGATAAATACGGACAGCAACCGGTATGAAATATTGCGCAGGAAAAATGCATTGCCATCATTGACCATGCAGCTGGAGCTTGGCAGAGGTCAGCTCCGTGGCATAAGTGTAATATCGCTGTTGCTGGGAAATAAAGTAAGGATAGAGGAGATCATTTCGAAGGAAGCTGATATCAGACTATCCAGGCATGTGCAATCGGGAGGTAATGAATTTGAAAAGGATGAACCTCTCTGGAAAGCCATTCAGCCGGATATTGAAGGTATATATGTAAAGCGGATAAAACTGGATGGGGTAAAGCTTTTGTATAGAAATGCCGACACTGCAAAATCAGTAAAACTTCAGTTCGACAGGTGCGATGCCTTATTTGAAGATATTGCAGTGGACAGTGTTTCGGCTTCCGACACAGGCCGTATCGGATTTACCCGTGATATATTCATGAAATTTCATGATTTGAAATTCAGGTCATTTGATTCCACTTATAAATTAAAAGCAGAGTGGATAACCTATTCCTCTAAAAACAAAACACTTGAGGTTGATAGTTTCAAAATACAGCCTACCCTGGAGAAAGAAGATTTTTACAAAGCTTTCAATATTCAGAAAAGTCTTTATTATATAGAGTTTGTAAAAGCAAGGTTTACCAATTTGCACATTGACCGGTACCTGCATAATAATATTATTGAAGCAGACAGTATTTTTTTTGATACACCCAATATATCCATTTACAGGGACAGGACCTATCCGGCAGAATCTGAATCCAAGATCGGGAAGTATCCTCACCAGAAATTGCTGAATTCAAATGAAAAGATCAGTATAAAAAATATTGGCTTTGATAATGGCAGGATCAGGTATACTGAGAAAAATGAAAAGTCAGAAAAAAAAGCGGAATTGTTGTTTAGTGACCTGAAATTTCATGCCGGACATGTTACAAACGACAGTATAGAGATCTTAAAACGTCCTGTATGTACGGCCAGTGTTGAAGGTAATTTGTTTGGTAAATGTCCATTACAAATTCAATTCAGTTTTTATCTGGATTCACTGGAAGGTCAGTATGAGGCAAAAGGCTCGGTTAAAAATATCAGCGCATCTCAATTGAACCCACTAGCCATGCCCCTTACAAATGTTCTGTTCAATTCATTCCATATTCATCAATTGGATTTTTTAGTGCGCGGGCAGGATTTTGAAGCCGTATCGGAGGTGCGAATGCCATATAACAATCTTTCCATTACCATCAGGAAAGATGAAGAAACAGGGAGCGGTATAAAAAAATTTCTAACCAGGATCCTGAACAAATATGTGCTGTGGCCCGATAACCCTGGTCCCGACGGGATAGAGAGAAGAGCAGATCACGCAAGAGTAACCCGGCTTTCCACCCAATCATTCTTTGGACTTTTATGGAAGTCTATTTTTGCAGGCATGCAGGAAATTATGATGAAACCCTGACAGTATGATTTAGCTGCTTAGTTTTACAATATGCAATTTTTATCAGCCACAAAGATATTCACCGGACAGGAATGGGTGCAGAACAGGGTAATAGTTATTGAGAACGGCATTATTAATTCTGTTTTGAACAAAGATGAATGCGAACCTTCGGCCATACAATATTTTGAGGGCATGTTTGTACCTGCTTTTATTGATGCACAGGTTTATGGTGCTGCAGGCAAACTTCTGGCTGTTTATCCTCAAAAGGAAACCTTGCAGTTAATGCATGAGGTATTCCTAAAAACAGGAACGGTATTATTCCTGCCAACCCTGGCAACCAATACAATTGAAGTTTTTAAAAAAGGTATAGATGCAGTAAGAATGTATTGGGAAGATGGCGGCAAAGGAGTTGCCGGTTTGCATTTGGAAGGTCCCTGGTTACACCCGGAAAAAAGAGGGGCACATGTAAGAGAACTGATCCATGTTCCGGATGTAAATGAAGTAACTGATCTTCTTGAATATGGCAAAGGGGTGATCAGAATGATAACGATTGCACCTGAAGTATGCAGTAATGAAATCATTGAACTTATAAAAAGCCACGATATCATCATTTCTGCAGGGCATAGTAACGCCAACTATCAGCAGGCTATGGAAAGTTTTGATAAAGGCATTGAAACGGTCACACATCTTTATAATGCCATGAGTGGATTGCATCACCGTGAACCGGGACTGGTTGGCGCTGCTTTCCAGCACGAAAAAGTATGGGCAAGTGTTATTCCTGATGGATACCACGTAGATTATGCAGCCATAGCCATTGCAAAAAAAATTATGAATTCGCGGTTATTTGCCATAACAGATGCGGTTACCGAAACGGCAACAGGTCCCTACCAGCACGTTTTGGCCGGTGATAAATATGAATGTAATGGCGTATTGAGCGGATCGGCCTTAAGTATGCACCAGGCCTTTTTAAACCTGGTGCAACATGTTGGAATAGAAATAGGTGAAGCCCTTAAAATGTGTAGCTTATATCCTGCTATGCTACTTCAATGTGATAACCGCTATGGCAAAATTGCGCCGGGTTATTCAGCGCAGATAATTTTGCTTGATCATCATTCCGGAATAGACCGTGTAATTATTTAATAATGGTATAACTGGCTGTTTGTTCTTTTTTTCTGCGGGCATGCTGCATGAACCAGGTAATGGTAAATGTTGGAATGATATCCATACCCGGAAGCAATTCCTCCAAAAAGGCAAAGCCTCCGCCAAGGAACCCTTTAGCGCCACCGAAGGTTTTCATATAGATCAAACCGGAGATGGGAGCCCATAGCAGGTCGAAAAATTCTCCGAAAAAAGGGATAGCAAATGAAGCATAACCCAGCAGGTCCATCAATATACAAAACGACAGCGAAGGCAAAGGTTTCTGCTTTACCGGCTGAAACTTTGTATTCTTTCTAAAAAATAGTCTTTTCAATCTGATTGGAGCCACGGTTTTTTCCGCAACCAATATAAGACGGCCCGGGACCCGCAAGCGTTGTATGGCATATTTCTTTAAGAAAACCTTTACATGAGGCACAGGGTTCACATAGGCACTTCTGGCTGGAGTTATAAACACTGGAAAGGCGTATATTATCCGGAAAAGTTACCTGCGTCTAAATGGCTCTCATTTTATGCAGAGGATTTTGAAACCTCCGAGATCAATTCCAGTTTTTACAGGCTTCCTTCTGAGCAAACGGTTTTGAACTGGGCGAGGCAGGTGCCTGATGGTTTTTTGTTTTGTGCTAAAATGAGCCGCTTTCTCACCCACATGAAAAAACTGAGTGATCCTGAAGAAGCGCTTGAAAGATATTTTGATGTATTTCAACACCTCAGTAAAATCATGGGCCCCGTACTAATACAATTGCCGCCATTACTGGCTTTCAACTACGAAAAAGCAGAATATTTCTATAAGCTGCTGAAGCGGCGATACAACAATTATTCTTTTGTGATGGAAGTGCGCCATACGTCCTGGCTGAAAGAAGAAAGTCTGACGATGATGACCAGATATAATATTGGTCTGGTGATCTCACAATCCGGAACAGGCTTTCCCTATTCGGAACTGGTGACAGCAAAAAATATTTACGTAAGATTTCATGGACCTAAAGAATTGTATGCCTCAGGGTATCCGGATAAAATGCTTGAAGAATTCGCAGATAAATTTTACATATGGACCGGCAAGGGGCATGATGTATGGGCTTTTTTTAACAATGACATTCATGGATACGCCCCGGAGGATGCAAAAAAACTAATGATGCTAATGGAGAAGTAACCTGTAATATTGAATTTCCGGAAGCACATTGCACAATTCTCTAAATAAAAAAAGGCCCCGGGGGGCCTTTTTTTTCAGTGTGTTTTCAGAGGTCATCATCTTCTTCAGTGTCTTCTTCTGTGTCGATCACAAGATCATCTTCATCTACATCTTCGGCATCGATATCTTCATCCAGTTCAACTTCAAATTCTTCTTCATCGCCCACCATTTCATCTTCATCGCCTAAAATCAGATCATCTTCATCGCCATCATCTTCGTCTTCATCGTCCGGAGCATAATTGCCATTCACAGGGTGGGTATCAGTGCTATAAGGTTTTTCAATAATTATGTTTCGGGAGGTATTGGAAACAATTCCATCCCCGTTGTTCCTTGGTAAGTTTTGCTTTTGCCAGGTAATTTCCATAACCAGTCTTTCCAATCTAAGGATAAAAAGACGTGCCAGAAAAAACGGTATAGATAAAATCTACAATGTCAATATATTATGCGGAACCAATCCGTTAAAGAAATTAAATAGTTGAGGATTTTTTTACCAACAGCATATCACTGTACGACTCTGCTATATAGTCCTGCTCATTCAGTTGAAACAATTGCGCATATACGTTACATTGTTCTTTTAATGTTTCTATACTGATGCTACCGTCTTTGTCAATTGCTTCTACTTCAACAAAATGTCCGAGACCTTCAACTGAATCAAAATGAAACTTTACATTATTGAGGTAATAAATCTTTCGTTTCTTATCTACCACTACTTTCACGCCCAGCGCATTTGTAAGTATCTGTTTGAGTGAATGCCCGGCTTCACAAGGATAAATGGTTACATCAGATTGTCTGGCCCCGGCCGTGTTGATGCGGTGATAATGGATCAACGCGTTTTCTATATTGCCTTCTCTGAGTTTGAGTCTTCCATGGGCAGTATTAAAATAAGTATCAACCTGGTGATCGGTGCCCACGAACTGCGGATGCAGGCCCAGTAATATTTTTTCAAATTTTTCAATATCAAAGGCATGTGCTTTGAACTCATAATTAAGTGGCATGT
Organism: uncultured bacterium; assembly: GCA_966210755.1. Classification (GTDB taxonomy): domain Bacteria; phylum Bacteroidota; class Bacteroidia; order Chitinophagales; family Chitinophagaceae; genus Flavisolibacter. Next base: position 7,441 of record CBIHLW010000016.1, on the reverse strand, counting down.
TATATATATTGGCTGTTGTAAAGAACCAAATGGGCAAAGGTATTCGCTTCCTGTTTTGAGGACCAATTCAAATTAAAAATTATCCGGGGGCAGGAGTGCCTCTGAATCTCTATCATACTAAAAGGTTTCATGGCACAGTTTTTTAAGTTCTGCAGTCAAATTATTGTTATGAAAATACATAACAGCTTCCTTTTGCTTTTTGCCAGTACCCTGTTGCTCACTTCATGTATTTCGCAGAAAAAATATCAGGCTTCACTTGACCGTGAACAAAGCCTGATGGCAAAAAACACCGAACTCGCCAACGATATATCCAACCTGAAAGCACAGATCGAAGGTCTCCAGAATGACAATGCCAAACTGGTGAAACAAATTGATGATGCCATGAAAAGGGCCGCAGATGCTTCGGGCATGGCTAATATGACCCAGAAGCAACTGGAGGCAGAACAAAAAAGATTATGGGATCTGCGCCGTCTGCTTGACCAGCAACGACAGGCAGTGGAAGGCCTTAGAAAAAAAATGGCAGATGCGCTTACCGGATTCAATTCCAATGAACTCCAGGTATTCATTAAAAACGGTAGGGTTTATGTGAGCCTGCAGGAAAGTCTTCTTTTCCCTTCGGGCAGTGCAGTGGTTAACCCAAAAGGTAAAGAAGCATTGGGAACACTTGCACAGGTGTTGAATATGAACCCGGATATCAATGTAGTGGTAGAGGGCCATACGGATTCCGTACCTATCAGGGGAAAGTATGAAGACAACTGGGCTTTAAGTGTAGCCAGGTCAACAGCTATTGTAAGACTGCTGACAGAAACATATAAGGTTGATCCAACCAGAGTAACGGCAAGCGGAAAAAGTAAGTACGAACCTGTAGATACCAATCTCACCGCAGAAGGAAGACAAAGAAACCGCCGGACCGAGATCATACTTGCTCCAAAACTCGACCAGCTGATGGAGTTGCTGGAGAAAAGCAGTGATGAAACGGCAGGTACGCAATAGATATGAAGATATCAGGCATACTTCCGCAAAGTACATGAAGACCTGTTGGGCATTACATTCATTGATCTGTCAATGGTATCTGTAACATAAAACACAACAATGGAAGAACTTTTTAAAGCCCTGATCGTAAACGCCCAATACAAGGTAGAATTTGGCAATGAAGAATATTTATTTCAACCGGTCAATGGCAATGAAAATGTAAGTTTTTCTTTAAGAAGGGAACACGATGAATGGCATGGAGCCGAAGACCTGTCACCAGAAATAAGACAGGAAGCTGTAGATGCATTGGAAAAATATTTATTGAAGCAACACTAAGCCATTACCGAGGTCATATTCAAAGCTGTTTCTCCCAGTTCCTGATTGCCATTGATGATTACTTTGCTTTTTACATCTGAAGCCTGAAGGCTGCGTGAAAATAATTTCCATGCAGTATCGGCATCAATTATTAATTCAGCATCTGCCTCAGCGGCATGATCATTTAATAACTGCCATGCTCCATCCTTGTGGATTATTGTCCAGCTACCGCCTGCTTCATCCGGAATTGAGATCTTAACCCTGGTTCCATCTTCTGCCTTTATATTTTTATATGTAAATGGCAGGGCAACCATGAAAGTATTCATAAAAGGATAAAACAATTCTTTTGTGATGATGCCTGGTTTTTGCACGGCATCTCTTATCTGTTGCTGATGCAGCCATTTCTCCGTGTATTCTCTTGCAACATGAAGCCGGTTACGGCTTTCTTTTTCCCCGGCCCAGTCAACAGGGAAGATGGATCTTTCATCCGGATCAAGTGAAGCAAAGTATTCGCTTGTTAATTTTCCTGTGGCTTCATGTAAGAGGATCATAACGGCAGGACTGATCCGCTTTGCTGCATTCACCCAGTTATTATTGAACTGATTGATCCAGTCAACTACCGTTTTAAATTCAAAATCCGCCGGACCAGGTTGTCCGAAATATTTATCACGTTGAAGTGACAGAGCCCTGATGTTTCCATCCAGCAGGTGCGCGGCAACATCTTTAACCTTCCATTTTTTTGCAATGGTTTGCATCTCCCATTCTTCCGCTGTCAAGGATCTTAAAAGTTCCATCAGCCTGAGGTCAATGATCTGAAATAACTGAGGGGTAAATTGCGGTGCTTCAGCATTCATACACTGGGGTTGTTAAGTTAAAGGCATGCCATAACCAGGAAGGTGTCCGGGATACTTCTATGAAGTAAATAAAAAAAACCGTCTAAATAAATTTTCGTTTAACGTGATCCTGAAAAATCACCATCGTTGAGCATTTGTTTTTCTAGCCAGAATGTTCCGAAAGGTAAAATTGAAGCCATAAAGGCTTTTACCAGAAAGAAATATTTCTTATCCAACACTGTTTTATCCTCATTTGAAAGGGCACGAAAACCAACAAAAAAAACACCTTGCGCCCAGCCTGTAACAGTAACGGCCAGTGGAAAACCTGCGAAGTATTTTAACGGCATGGCTACAAGAAGTAAAACAAGAAATGAAATGCCTTCGGCAATAGCCACCTTTCTGAAAAGGTTCAAAATTTTATGATTCGTTTTCATAGTAATTCAAATGTGCTTATCTATTGATCTTGTAAAAATCAGGAAAATAATTGCCAGCGTATGCAGGCAATCAGTTAATGACTAATAATCCACCACCTGTTCCCTGATGGTTTCGGGAATAGCCCGCCATTCATACTGCTGGTTACGCAATTGTGGCTGGAAGCCGGCCTCCCTGATAGCATCCTGAATGGTTTTATAAGTAAATCGGTGCGGCGCACCTGCAGCACTCACTACATTTTCTTCTATCATGATGGAACCAAAATCATTGGCACCGGCATGAAGACAGGTTTGGGCTGTTTCTTTGCCTACAGTAAGCCAGGAGGCCTGGATATTTTTTACATTAGGCAACATGATCCTGCTGATAGCGATCATCCGTATATATTCTTCGGGTGTGGTAAGATTGTGCACGCCCCTGATCTTTGCAAGCAGCGTGTCCACATCCTGAAAGGTCCATGGAATGAAAGCAAGAAATCCCTTCGCGTGTTCAGGTTTTTTTGACTGGACCTCCCGGATCTTCACCAGGTGTTCAAATCTTTCTCTCAACGTTTCAACGTGTCCAAACATCATGGTAGCCGAAGTGGTGATGTCAAGTTTATGGGCTTCGTGCATAATGGCCAGCCATTCATCGGCTCCGCATTTTCCTTTTGATATCAGACGGCGCACGCGGTCTACAAGAATTTCTGCACCGGCTCCGGGCAAAGAATCCATACCTGCATTCTTTAAAGCCTTCAACACCTCGTGATGAGTAGATTTTTCAAGCTTGGTGATGTGTGCCACTTCAGGAGGTCCGAGTGCGTGTAATTTGATGTCGGGGAATTCCTGCTTGATCTGCCTGAAAGTGCTGGTATAGAATTCCAGTCCCAATCCGGGGTGATGTCCTCCCTGTAACAATAGCTGGTCGCCACCGAATTCAATTGTTTCTGAAATTTTTTTCCGGTAAGAAGGCATATCCGTGATATAAGCCTCCGGGTGTCCGGGTATGCGGTAGAAGTTGCAAAACTTACAATTGGCTATGCAGACATTAGTAGTATTTACATTGCGGTCGATCTGCCAGGTTACTTTACCATGAGGCACCTGTTTTTTTCTCAGTTCGTCGGCCACAAACATCAGTTCTGTAAGTGGAGCTTTTTCAAACAGGAAAATTCCTTCTTCAATTTCAAGGAATTCCAGATTCAAAGCTTTATTATAAAGCTGTGATAATTGCATAGCGCCGCAAAGATAAGGCTAGTTAGCTGGTTGGATAGTTGGCTTTTTATAAGTTAACAAGATGATAGGTTCACCATCTCCGGGAAAATGGTTATCTGTAATCTTTTCAACCTGTCCATTCTTTTTAACTTGTCTCCATTCCTTTATTAAGCTAGTTTTAAGACAACTGCAACTTTTCAGGCTGCAGGATTGTCTAAAAACCAGCCACCATTAATGAAAACAATCTTTTTATACCTGATTGCTTTAACCGGATTTCAACATGTGCTGGCACAGGAAGAGTTCATTGAACCTTCCAGGCTGCTTACGAAATTCCGGTTCACCACCCTTACGGGAGGAGTCATCCTTTTAAAGGGTCAGGTGGCTCCCTTTCCTGATACACTTAATTTTATTTTTGATACAGGCAGTGGAGGTATCTCACTTGATTCTGTTACGGTGGAAATGTTTGGATTGGTGGGAACCCCTTCCAACCGGACCATTAGGGGGATAGCGGGTATTAAAAATGTAAGCTTTCTTTATGACCGCACACTTCGTTTGCCTGGCCTGACCGTTGACAGCCTCGATTTTCATATCAATGATTACTACATCCTCGAAGCGGTATATGGAATCAAGATCGACGGCATTATGGGCTATTCCGTTTTGAACAGGTACATCATAAAAATAGATTACGATACGTATACCATTGAGTTCTGGTCGCGGGGCGCCATGAAATATCCGCGGGGGGGATTTATGCTGAAACCGCTGATAAATACTATTCCCGTACAATCGCTTCTGGTAAGAGACCAAAAAGAGGTCAATGCCAGATTTTTATTTGATATGGGTGCCGGTCTCAATCTGATGTTGTCAACCGATTTTATAAAAGACAGCAACATTCTTCATAAGAAGCGCAAACTCTATACAAAGGAAGCTGAAGGACTGGGGGGTAAGATCGATATGCAAATGACTGTGGTAAAGCAGGTAAGGCTGGGGCCATACAGGTTCCGGAATGTTCCGGTTTATATATTTGATGACACGTACAATATTACATCCTATCCCTACCTGGGCGGATTATTGGGCAATGACCTGTTGAGACGGTTCAATGTGATACTGAATTACGACAAAAAAGATATTTATCTGGTACCCAATACGCATTTCAATGATGCTTTTGATTATTCTTATAGCGGTATGGAATTATATTTTATTGATGGCAAGATCATAATTGGTGATGTGGCTGTGAATTCACCTGCAGAAGAGGCAGGATTATTAGAAGGCGATGTTGTGGTGGCCGTTAATAAAAACTTCAATCAGAATATGCAACAATATAAGGCTACCATTCAGAATGCAGGCCAGCGGCTACGGATCATTGTTCAAAGAAATGGAGAGCTGAGGGAATTTGAATTCAGGGTGAAAAGCATCCTAAGGTGATTGCATCCGCTTTTCAATGTACTTTTACACCCCTATGGTCAATTTTGAGAAGTTTACCCTTGACAACGGTCTGCGGGTGATAGTTCACCAGGATACATCAACCCCCATGGCGGTTGTGAATGTGATGTATGATGTAGGCGCACGGGATGAAGACCCTGCACAAACCGGTTTTGCCCATCTCTTTGAGCATTTAATGTTTGGCGGATCCATTAATATTCCGGTTTATGATGAACCGTTGCAAATGGCCGGAGGCGAAAACAATGCCTATACAACAAATGATCTTACCAACTATTATATTCAGTTGCCAGCCGAAAACCTTGAAACTGCCTTTTGGCTGGAAAGCGACCGTATGCTTTCACTTGCATTCAGCGAAAACAGTCTGGATGTTCAACGAAAAGTAGTGAGTGAGGAATTCAAGGAACATTATCTCAACAAACCATATGGTGATGTATGGCATAAAATGCGTGAACTGGCTTATCAGGTGCATCCTTATAAATGGATGACCATTGGTAAGGAATTATCTCATATTGAAAATGCCCGGCTGGAGGACGTGCAGCGATTTTTCTTTAAGCATTACAGGCCGGTAAATGCCATACTGGTTGTAGCCGGAAATGTAACTACCCAACAGGTAAGAACATTGGCCGAAAAATGGTTTGCCCCTATTGAACCGGGTGAGCAATACCAGCGGCAAATTCCCGGAGAACCGGTACAGACAGCACCAAGAAAGCTGGAAGTACATGCCGATGTTCCACTGGATGCTTTATATAAATGCTGGCATATTTATCCAAGAATGGATCACCGCTATTATGTTTCGGATCTCATTACTGAAATATTAAGCGGCGGCGGCTCTTCAAGGCTATTCCAGGCACTGGTGAAAGAAAAAAGATTATTCAGCAATATTGAATGTTACCATTTTGGTACAACAGATGCCGGACTGCTTACCATTGAAGGCAAGCTGGTGAAGGGGGTTAAAATGGAAGAAGCTGAAGCCGCTATCAGTGAAGAACTGGAAAAATTAAAATCAGAAAAAGTTGCAGAAGCAGAACTCGAGAAAGTAAAGAATAAAACGGAAAGCATGATCGCTTTTGAAGACATGAGCGTGATGAACCGAGCCAACAGCCTTGCTTTTTATGAACTGCTTGGAGATGCGGCTTTAATGAATACGGAGCTAGACAGGTATCACAAAGTAACTGTTGAAGAAGTTCAGAATTTAAGCAGGGAGATCTTTCGTGAGGAGAATTGCAGTACATTATGGTATATGTCTAAACCAGTGGCATAAAATCAAAAAATGGGCAAACAGCTGGTTAAGCAAATAATAGTTCTTATCACATTTTTTATACCCTTTGCGGCATTATCTCAGTCCTGTTCCTGCAGTTCACCAAAAGAACCGTTATACAGAGATGAAGCATTAAGCCTATGTGGCAACATACATGATTCTTCAGGGATGGGTAAAATTATAGCTGAGTTCGTTCTTTGTTACAGGGATTCCGTGATGGCAGATCATTTTCATAATGAAGGTGCATCTTTCCTGTTTTGCAGAATTGAAAACAAATTTTCCATTACAGGTATTGACCTGGAGTACAGCAATGGGAAATTTATTTACCCGGAAACATTCTACCGGGTAGTTTACAGCATAAGCAGGGGGAAAATAAAAGAGGAGATCGACTATGTGAAAGCAGCGCCCATAGTGGTTGAGATGGAAAAAAATTTTAAAGAATTAAGAAAGCTATATTAATGATAGACAGAAAGAATCCACCGGTTATCAGGGATGCTGTAGATTTTGATCTCAGGCTTAAACCTTACGACAAGTATGTACTGAAAAACGGAGTTGAGGTGTTTGCAGTAAATGCAGGAGCGGAAGATGTATTGCAGGTGGAATGGGTTTTTTATGCAGGCAACTGGTTCGAGAAAAACAACCTGGTAGCAGCAAGCACCAATTTCCTGTTGAAGAATGGAACAAGTACCAGAACAGCCTTTCAGCTCAATGAACATTTTGAATACTATGGGTCCTACGTAAACCGCAATTGTTATAACGAAACAGCAACCATTACACTTCACTGCCTGGCCAAACACCTTGAGGTTTTATTGCCGGTGGTAAGGGAAATGATAGTTGATTCGGTTTTTCCGGAAGAGGAGATCTCGGTTTACAAACAGAACATGAAGCAACGGCTCAACGTGAACCTGAAAAAGTCTGATTTTGTTGCAGGCCGACTGATTGATGCTTATCTCGATGGTGAGGAACATCCTTATGGACGTTTTACCAGGTTTGAAGATTTTGAT